>NZ_CP169531.1:3847500-4090000 GCF_041950555.1 Zobellella sp. DQSA1 | reverse complement strand
ACGGGGACCAGCCCTTAAGCAGCTTGGGTGGTAGTGGAACGGTCCTGGAAAGGCCGGCCGTAGTGGGTGATAGCCCCGTACACCAAACCGCCCTTGTTGTGAAATCGAGTAGGACGGGACACGTGATATCCTGTCTGAACATGGGGGGACCATCCTCCAAGGCTAAATACTCCTGACTGACCGATAGTGAACCAGTACCGTGAGGGAAAGGCGAAAAGAACCCCTGTGAGGGGAGTGAAATAGAACCTGAAACCGTGCACGTACAAGCAGTGGAAGCCGACTTGTTCGGTGACTGCGTACCTTTTGTATAATGGGTCAGCGACTTACTTTTAGTAGCAAGGTTAACCGTATAGGGGAGCCGTAGGGAAACCGAGTCTTAACTGGGCGTTGAGTTGCTAGGAGTAGACCCGAAACCCGGTGATCTAGCCATGGGCAGGTTGAAGGTTGAGTAACATCAACTGGAGGACCGAACCCACTAACGTTGCAAAGTTAGGGGATGACCTGTGGCTGGGGGTGAAAGGCCAATCAAACCGGGAGATAGCTGGTTCTCCCCGAAAGCTATTTAGGTAGCGCCTCGGACGAATACTACTGGGGGTAGAGCACTGTTTGGACTAGGGGGTCATCCCGACTTACCAACTCCATGCAAACTCCGAATACCAGTAAGTACTATCCGGGAGACACACGGCGGGTGCTAACGTCCGTCGTGAAGAGGGAAACAACCCAGACCGCCGGCTAAGGTCCCCAAGTCCTAGTTAAGTGGGAAACGAGGTGGGAAGGCTCAGACAGCCAGGATGTTGGCTTAGAAGCAGCCATCATTTAAAGAAAGCGTAATAGCTCACTGGTCGAGTCGGCCTGCGCGGAAGATGTAACGGGGCTAAACTAGGCACCGAAGCCGCGGATTCATGCATTGCATGAGTGGTAGGGGAGCGTTCTGTAAGTCTGCGAAGGTGTGTTGTGAAGCATGCTGGAGATATCAGAAGTGCGAATGCTGACATGAGTAACGATAATGGGGGTGAAAAGCCTCCACGCCGGAAGACCAAGGGTTCCTGTCCAACGTTAATCGGGGCAGGGTGAGTCGGCCCCTAAGGCGAGGCCGAAAGGCGTAGTCGATGGGAAACGGGTTAATATTCCCGTACTGACACACATTGCGATGGGGGGACGGAGAAGGCTAGATGGGCCAGGCGTTGGTAGTCCTGGTGAAAGGGTGTAGGCAGTGTGTTTAGGCAAATCCGGACGCACAATGCTGAGACCTGAGACGAAGTCACCACGGTGACGAAGTCATTGATGCCCTGCTTCCAGGAAAAGCCTCTAAGCTTCAGATGTGTGTGAACCGTACCCCAAACCGACACAGGTGGTCGGGTAGAGAATACCAAGGCGCTTGAGAGAACTCGGGTGAAGGAACTAGGCAAAATAGTACCGTAACTTCGGGAGAAGGTACGCTGGAGCGGGTGAAGTCCTTCGCGGATGGAGCCTGAGCCAGTCGCAGTGACCAGGTGGCTGGGACTGTTTATCAAAAACACAGCACTGTGCAAACTCGCAAGAGGACGTATACGGTGTGACACCTGCCCGGTGCCGGAAGGTTAATTGATGGGGTTAGCCGCAAGGTGAAGCTCTTGATCGAAGCCCCGGTAAACGGCGGCCGTAACTATAACGGTCCTAAGGTAGCGAAATTCCTTGTCGGGTAAGTTCCGACCTGCACGAATGGTGTAACCATGGCCACGCTGTCTCCACCCGAGACTCAGTGAAATTGAATTCGCCGTGAAGATGCGGTGTACCCGCGGCTAGACGGAAAGACCCCGTGAACCTTTACTACAGCTTGGCACTGAACATTGACCCTACATGTGTAGGATAGGTGGGAGGCTGTGAAGCGGTGACGCCAGTTGCCGTGGAGCCGACCTTGAAATACCACCCTTGTATGTTTGATGTTCTAACGTTGCCCCCTTATCGGGGGTGCGGACAGTGCCTGGTGGGTAGTTTGACTGGGGCGGTCTCCTCCCAAAGAGTAACGGAGGAGCACGAAGGTTGGCTAAGTACGGTCGGACATCGTACGGTTAGTGCAATGGCATAAGCCAGCTTAACTGCGAGACGGACAGGTCGAGCAGGTGCGAAAGCAGGTCATAGTGATCCGGTGGTTCTGAATGGAAGGGCCATCGCTCAACGGATAAAAGGTACTCCGGGGATAACAGGCTGATACCGCCCAAGAGTTCATATCGACGGCGGTGTTTGGCACCTCGATGTCGGCTCATCACATCCTGGGGCTGAAGTCGGTCCCAAGGGTATGGCTGTTCGCCATTTAAAGTGGTACGCGAGCTGGGTTCAGAACGTCGTGAGACAGTTCGGTCCCTATCTGCCGTGGGCGTTGGATGATTGAGGGGGGTTGCTCCTAGTACGAGAGGACCGGAGTGAACGAACCGCTGGTGTTCGGGTTGTCATGCCAATGGCACTGCCCGGTAGCTAAGTTCGGAATCGATAACCGCTGAAAGCATCTAAGCGGGAAGCGAGCCCCGAGATGAGTCATCCCAGAGGTCTAGAACCTCCTAAAGGGCCGTTTGAGACTAAGACGTAGATAGGCAGGGTGTGTAAGCGCGGTGACGTGTTGAGCTAACCTGTACTAATGACCCGTGCGGCTTAACCATACAACACCCAAGAAGTGTGAGGCCTTGCAGGTCGAGAACGAATTCATCAGGCAGAGAATTGCTCCTGCATTTTCTGCATTGCCGCCATGCCTGGCGGTGAGCTTTTCCGGATTAAAGTTTATGCCTGGCGGCGATAGCGTTGTGGTCCCACCTGACTCCATGCCGAACTCAGAAGTGAAACGCACCCGCGCCGATGATAGTGTGGCAGCTGCCATGTGAAAGTAGGTCACTGCCAGGCACCCAATTTGCTGATATAGCTCAGTTGGTAGAGCGCACCCTTGGTAAGGGTGAGGTCCCCAGTTCGAATCCGGGTATCAGCACCATATCTACAGTTAGTTTTAGCAAGTTTTGTTTGACTGCCATAGCGTTGTGGTCCCACCTGACTCCATGCCGAACTCAGAAGTGAAACGCACCCGCGCCGATGATAGTGTGGCAGCTGCCATGTGAAAGTAGGTCACAGTCAAACATCTATCCCCAAGCCCCGCTGGAACAGCGGGGCTTTTTCGTTTCTCCATTTTTCCAGCTTGCGGTTCGTTCTTGCCCTGTCAGGTTGTCTCTTTAGAGCATGCGTTGATTGCTGTCATGGTGTTTGCTGATCCGTATGCCTTATCATGAGGCTCTGGATGGAGGGAACTGATGTTGACTCGATAAAAGGTGATAGTGATCACCTTTTTATATTAGATTTTGCTGCAAAATGCGGCATAACTCGTATTTTATCTGCAAGTTAACAAGAGGTTACATCTTGTCTGCTAGATAATGCGGTCGCAGTCAGTCAGATTAACAATGTGAGCATAATGAACGACAAAAACGAGCAGATCGACATCAGAGACGTCACCGGGGCGGTGCGTTCCCATCGGCCGACAGATGAAGGCCATATATATGTACGTTCACAGAAGGGCCAATGGCAGCGGTTACGCAAGCTGATGGGCTGGTTTTTCATGCTGTTGTTTGTGGTTGGTCCCTGGTTGAGCTGGGATGGCCGGCAAGCGATACTGCTGGATGTGGAGCATCAGCGCTTTCATATCTTCGCAACTACGATCTGGCCTCAGGATCTGACCTTGCTGGCCCTGTTGCTGATGGTGGCCGCGTTTGGACTTTTCTTTATCACCACTTTCCTGGGGCGGGTGTGGTGTGGTTACCTCTGCCCGCAGACGGTGTGGACTTTCCTGTTTATCTGGTTTGAAGAAAAATTTGAGGGTAGTGCCAATAAACGTAAGCAGTTGGACAAATCGCCTTTAAATTTCAACAAGATATGGAGAAAAGGGGCCAAGCATACCGCCTGGCTGGCTATTTCGCTGTTCACCGGCTTTACCTTTATCGCTTATTTTGTGCCGGTAAAAGAACTGGCCATAGGGTTGCTGACCTTGTCAACCAGCTTCTGGGTCGGTTTCTGGGTTCTGTTCTTTGCCTTCTGTACTTATGGTAACGCAGGGTGGATGCGCACCATAATGTGTACCCATATGTGTCCTTACTCCCGTTTCCAGTCGGCGATGTTTGACAAGGATACCTATACCGTCAGCTACGATGTGGAGCGGGGGGAGCACCGAGGGCCCCGTTCCCGCAAGGCCGATCCCAAACAGCTGGGGCTGGGTGACTGTATCGACTGCGACATGTGCGTGCAAGTGTGCCCGGCTGGCATCGATATTCGTGACGGTCTGCAATATGAATGCATTAACTGCGGCGCCTGTGTCGATGCCTGCGATCAGACAATGGAGCGAATGGGGTATGAAAAAGGTCTGATCAGTTACACCACCGAACATAAGTTGCGCCATAAAGAGACCCATGTGGCACGACCCAAGCTGATCGGTTACGGTATCGTCATGGTGGTGATGCTGGCTGCCTTTGGGTACATGGCATCCAGCATTATGCCGATGGGCATAGAGGTTATCCGTGATCGTAACCAGCTCTATCGGGAAACCAATGAAGGCATGGTGGAGAATACTTATACCCTGAAGATCCTTAATAAGACACTGGCAGAAGAAACCTATCTGCTGGCTGTGGAAGGCATGGAAGAGGTGGAATGGATTGGTCCAAGCGAAGTGACGCTGAAAGCGGGCGAGGTACTGAGCCTGCCGATTAGCCTATCTGCGGATCCCTACCTGCTTTCGTCCCCGGTCAAGGACATAACCTTTGTACTCAGTCGCAAAGGGGCAGTCCCAAGTGATGGCAAGGCCCTCCTTCATACCGAGAGTAAATTTTTCAGTGCTCGTTAAACTATACTCAGGCCGCGGATAAATACTGCGGCCTTATACTATTGGAGTGATATGAATTATTACCAGTTGACCCCGGATGTGATCACCGATGCGCTTGCCAGTGTCGGCATTTATGTTGATTCGGGCTTGATGGCGCTGAACAGTTATGAAAATCGGGTCTATCGTTTCAAAAATGACGAGCAGGGTACCCTGGTCGTCAAGTTCTATCGTCCTCAGCGCTGGAGCCGGGAGCAGATACAGGAAGAACATGATTTTCTACTGGCCCTGGCAGAGGCAGGGGTGAGGGTCGCGGTACCGCTGCACCATGAATTTGGCACGCTCTGTGAGTATGAGGGAATATTGTTTGCGGTATGGCCGGCAGTGGCAGGGCGCCAGTTTGAGACTGATAATCTCGATCAGCTGGAAGCGTTAGGAGAGCAGCTGGCCCGGCTGCATCTGGTGGGTGCGCGTAGCGAGTTCAAGTACCGGCCGCAACTCTCCACCGATGACTATCTGCGGCGTGCTTGTGAAGTTTTGGAGCAGCAGGCCGAGATGCCGGTTCGTCTGAGGGGAGAGTTCTTTCCCTTGCTCAAACGCGTCGTCGAGCGAACCACGGAGCTGTATCGCCCCAAAAAACAGCTGATGCTGCATTGTGACTGCCATGCCAGCAATATATTGTGGCGTGACGGCCCCTGGTTGCTCGATTTCGATGATTGTCGTCGGGGGCCTGCGGTTCAAGATCTGTGGATGATGCTCAGTGGCAGCCGGCAGGAGCAGCTGGTGCAGTTGGACACCCTGCTGGCCGGCTATGAAACGGTGCGGGAGTTCGATGCGACCGAACTGGCCCTGATTGAACCGCTCCGGGCCATGCGTATGGTCAACTACATGGCCTGGCTGGCGGCGCGCTGGTCCGATCCGGCCTTTCCCGCCAACTTCCCCTGGTTTAACACCGAGGA
Organism: Zobellella sp. DQSA1; assembly: GCF_041950555.1. Classification (GTDB taxonomy): domain Bacteria; phylum Pseudomonadota; class Gammaproteobacteria; order Enterobacterales; family Aeromonadaceae; genus Oceanimonas. The sequence continues at coordinate 4,084,216 of NZ_CP169531.1, read as the reverse complement.
TTACTGGCAGCAACAAATCAAGGTGCTGACCGAACAGCAGCAGAGCCTGGAAGCGCCGCCTTTGTCCTTGACGTCCTGGAACTGATTACTTAACTTGAAGCAGCCTTTACTGAATAGGATCCTGTATGAAAAAGTTAGTCTTTGCCTTGTTAACCCTGCTGTTGGCGCCGCTGGCCCATGCCGCGCCCGAATTCAAGGAAGGGGTGGAGTATACGGTGGTGAAGGAAACGGCCAGCAGCAAGCCGGAAGTCACCGAATTTTTCTCCTACGTCTGCCCGCATTGCTACAGTTTTCAACCACTGATGAACAAGCTGTCCGAGCGGGTACCGGAGGCTCAGCTCAAGAAAGTACCGGTTTCCTTCCTGGGACGGGAAATGGGGCCTGTGTTACAGCGGGCCTACGGGGCAGCCGTGCTGCTCGGGGTTGAGGATAAACTGACACCGGCCATCTTCGATCAGATCCATCGGCAGAAGAAAATGCCCAACTCCCTGGATGATATCAGGGCAATTTTTGTCGCGCAGGGAGTCGAGCAAAAAGCCTTCGATGGGGTGATAAACAGCTTTGCCCTGAACGGCATGCTTGCCCAGTACGACCGGGCTACCGAAAACTTTAATGTACGCGGCACCCCGACCATCATCGTCAAGGGAAAGTATCAACTCAATATGGGTGAGATTGGCTCAGAAGACAGGTTTTACCGGGTGGTGGAATACCTGTTGGCGGCCGACTGACTCCGGCTGCCAAGTTTGGGGCCAGCCTCTCGGGGCTGGCCCTTTTCGGTTACTGAGGGGGTAAGTTACGCTTTGCCGGCGGCATCAGATGTATGTTGGAAACCGGCTCCTGATAATGGTCGCCCCGGGTCTGCCAATGTTCGGTAGGCAGATGAAACAGGTAGAATTTCTCCCTGTGGGTATCGGTGACGAAGCCCATTCCCTGCAGCGCCAGCTCGTAATGAATGTCCGTGATAAATTCCTGGGTGAAGCGTTGCCGCCCGGACAGGGTGGCGATATCGTTCTTGGTGAAATAGACCCCGGACCTTACTTCCCTGAAGCGTTCATGCAGCCAACCGGCAAACTCCTTGGCACTCTTCATATTGATTTCCCTGTCAAACGGTGACCGTTTCCTTAAGGTAGAGCAGTTTTTCCGTCTTTGCAGCCTCATTGCTGCAGCCGGTGCAGCAGCCTGTCCATGGCCCTGTAGCCCAATGCCTCTATCAGGTGGGGCCGGGCAATGGCCGGCTCGCCGGCCAGATCGGCAATGGTGCGGGCTACCCGGATCAGCTTGTGCCAGGCCCGGATCGACAATTTCATCTGGTGCAGGGCCTGCTCGAGAAAGAGGGCGTCCTCCCGGGCCAGGGGGCAGAACCGGTCCAACTCGGACGTGCCGAGCCGGGCATTGGTCTTACCGGCCCGCGCCAGCTGCCTGGCACGGGCGTTTAGCACCCTGGAGCGTACCGCCGCCGAATTTTCTCCCGGGGGACGAGAACGGCTGAGCTCACCGGGCGGCAGCAGCGGGATTTCTACCGACAGATCGAAGCGGTCGAGGAAAGGGCCGGAGATTTTGCTTAAATAACGCAGTATCTGCTCGGAAGAACTGCGACTGCGGCCGTCTTCATAATGTCCGCAAGGACTCGGATTCATGGCCCCGATCAACTGGAAGCGGGCGGGGAAGGTGACCCGGTGGGCGGCGCGGGAAATGGACACGCAGCCGGTTTCCAGCGGCTCGCGCAGAGCATCCAGTACCCGCCGCTCGAACTCGGTCATTTCATCGAGAAACAGCACACCATTATGGGCCAGGGATATTTCTCCCGGTTTGGGATAACTGCCGCCGCCCACCAGGGCAACGGCCGATGCCGAGTGATGAGGCTGTCTAAAGGCCCGTAGCAGCCAGCGCTCGGGATCCAGCCCCATACCGCTGATGGAGCGAACAGCGGCGGTTTCCAGTGCTTCTTCTTCCGTCATGGGGGGCAATAGCCCGGGCAAACGACTGGCCAGCATGCTCTTGCCGGTTCCCGGTGGCCCGAGCAGCAGCAGATTGTGTTCTCCGGCCGCGCTGATCTCCAGCGCCCGTTTACCGCTTTCCTGTCCGATCACATCGCTGAGATCTGTTGCATCGATTTTGTGATCTGGGATGACCGGCTCGGGTGCGGTCAAGTCTCCCTGTTGCTGTAACCAGGCGGTAATGGCCAGTAGATGGGGGGCGAGCCGGGCGGGGCTGGGGATGATGACGCCGGCTTCGCTGCCGTTGTCGCTGGGCAGCACCAGTTGTCGTTTGCTGTCACGGGCCGCCAGTACGGCCGGCAACGCGCCCCTGATGGGACGCAGTGCGCCGGTGAGGGCCAGTTCCCCCAGGAACTCCAGCTGCTCCAGCATGGCCGAGGGGAGCTGTCCTGAGGCGGCCAGCACGGCGATGGCGATGGGCAGATCGAAGCGCCCGCCTTCCTTGGGCAGATCGGCTGGGGCCAGATTGACGGTGATGCGTTTGGCCGGGAACTCAAAACCCGAGTTGAGCAGGGCGCTGCGCACCCGATCGCGGGCCTCCTTGACGGTGGTTTCCGGCAAGCCGACGATATTGAATGCCGGCAGGCCGTTGGCCAGGTGGGCCTCAACGGTGACCAGCGGGGCGGTGACGCCCAGGCTGGCGCGAGCAAAAACAACGGCGAGTGACATCCCGGTCTCCCTGATATTATATTTTAGTAAAATTGTTTTTATTGGTTTTTAATTCCATCTCTTTTTGACCCTGAATCACCCTTTATTTTATTTTGTGAACAATAAAGTCTTGTCTAGTTTAGGTCATCATGCTAGTTCTATAGGGCAGTTGGGTCGGACGTTCCGAATCCCCCTAATTTTTATGGTCGGTATATGAATCTGTTCGTACGTTTCGTCAGCATTATCGTGGTCCTAGTGGTGATTATTAAATCACCGCTCGGGGCGCTGTGGTCTGACGAAAAGTAGAACAACCGGCAGACAACAACGCAAAACCCCCGAGCCAACCGCTCGGGGGTTTTTTTTTAAACCGGCTTTGGCAGCAAAACAGGGACAGCAACGAAGATGAATGGCGCACAGTACATTGTTCAGGCATTAAAACAACAGGGGGTAACCCAGATATTCGGTTATCCCGGCGGCGCCATCATGCCGCTCTACGATGCCCTCTACGACGGCGGAGTCGAGCACCTGCTGTGTCGTCATGAACAGGCGGCCGCCCTGGCGGCGGTAGGCTATGCCAGAGCCAGTGGTCAGGTAGGGGTGTGCATGGCCACTTCGGGCCCCGGTGCCACCAACCTGATCACCGGTCTGGCCGATGCCATGCTTGACTCCATTCCCTTGGTGGCCATCACCGGCCAGGTGCCGATGGCGGCGATCGGCACCGATGCCTTTCAGGAAGTGGACGTGCTGGGCATGTCCCTGTCCTGCACGAAGCATTCCTATTTGGTGGAAAACGTCGAGGATCTTGGCGCCATCATCGCCGAAGCTTTCGAAGTCGCCCGTTCCGGCCGGCCTGGCCCCGTATTGATTGATGTGCCCAAAAATATCCAGGTGGCACTGGTTGAACCCACACCGACGGCTCCTGTTGAATTCGAAGTCAATGCCCTGGATCAGGAAGCGCTGGAGCAGGCCAGGGCCCTGCTGGCCGCGGCCAGCAAGCCGGTGCTCTACGTGGGTGGCGGGGTCGGCATGGCCGGCGCCGAGGCAGAATTACGTGCTTTTGCCCGTGGTTGCCGGTTGCCGGCCGTGACTACCCTCAAGGGCATCGGCACTCTGGATCCGGACGATGAACTGTTTTTGGGCATGCTCGGCATGCACGGCACAAAAGCCGCCAATTTGGCTGTTCAGCAGAGCGATCTGCTAATTGTGGTCGGTGCCCGTTTCGACGACAGGGTCACCGGCAAACTGGACGCCTTTGCCGTCAACGCCAAGGTGATCCACCTGGACAAGGACGCCGCCGAATTCGGCAAGGTGCGCCACGCCCACGTGGGTATGGATGCCGAGTTGCAGCAAGTGTTGCCCCTGCTGGGTCAGGGGGAACTGGACATCGGTGACTGGCGTGACCGGTGTCGGCGGCTCAAGGCCGCTCACGGCTGGCGTTACGATCACCCGGGCGAGGCCATCTACGCGCCGCTGATGCTTAAACAACTGAGCGAGGCCCTGGACGACACCGCCATGGTCAGCTGCGACGTGGGCCAGCACCAGATGTGGGTGGCCCAGCACATGCGTTTTACCAGCCCGCGAAACCACCTGAGCAGCGCCGGGCTGGGCACCATGGGCTTTGGCCTGCCCGCCGCCATCGGCGCCAGGCTGGCCCGGCCGGAGCACACTTCGGTGCTGGTGTCCGGCGACGGCTCTTTCATGATGAACGTGCAGGAGCTGGGTACCCTCAAGCGGGCCCAGCTGCCGGTGAAGATGGTACTGCTCGACAACCAGCGCCTCGGCATGGTGCGCCAGTGGCAGGAGTTGTTCTTCGACGGTCGCTACAGCGAAACCATCCTTACCGACAACCCGGATTTCGTGGCCATGGCCGCCGCCTTCGATATTCCCGGTGAAACCATCACCCGCAAGGAAGAGGTCGAGCCGGCCATCCGGCGGATGCTGGCGACCGATACTGCCTACCTGTTACACGTTCGTATTTCAGAGGAAGAAAACGTCTGGCCCCTGGTGCCGCCGGGCGTCGCCAATGACCAGATGATGGAGAGACAAGCATGAACCAGCACAATTTGCACATTGAAACCCAGTTCCGCCCGGAAGTGCTCGAGCGGGTGCTCCGCCTGACCCGCCACCGCGGATTCCGGGTGGATGACATGGAAATGTCCACCTCGGCCGATTGTCAAAGCGTTAATATTAGGGTTACTGTCAGTGGCGAAAGGCCTATCCAGTTGTTAAGTCGCCAGCTTGAAAAACTGATGGACGTGACCCGTGTCGAGGCGCAGGTACTTGAACAACGACTCAGAAAAACGGCTTGAGGAACATAATAATGTCTACCGCTAAATACATCTGGTTCAATGGTGATATGGTGCCCTGGGACAAGGCCCAGGTGCATGTGATGAGTCACGCCCTGCATTACGGCTCTTCGGTATTCGAGGGGATTCGGGCTTACAATACCCCCGAAGGGCCGGTGATCTTCCGTCTGGAAGAGCACGTGCAGCGGCTGTTCGACTCCGCCAGGATCTACCGGATGAACATCCCCTACACCAAGGCTGCGTTGATGGATGCCTGTCGGGAGGCGGTGGCCAAAAATGAGCTGAACAGCGCCTACCTGCGGCCGCTGGTGTTTATCGGCAATGTCGGCATGGGCCTGAATGCCCCCAAGGACGTGCCCTGCGAGGTAATCATCGCCGCCATTCCCTGGGGCGCCTACCTGGGCGAAGAGGGGCTGGAAAACGGGGTGGACGTATGCGTGACTTCCTGGAACCGGCTGGCGCCCAACACCATGCCCACCGGCGCCAAGGCCGGCGGCAACTACCTGTCTTCCCAACTTATCTCCGGTGAAGCCAAGCGCCATGGCTATTCCGAGGGCATTTCCCTGGACGTGCACGGCCACCTGAGCGAAGGGGCCGGCGAGAACCTGTTCCTGATCAAGAACAAGGTGCTTTATACCCCGCCGGTCACCGCCTGTATCCTGCCCGGCATCACCCGCGATACCCTGATGACCCTGGCCCGCGAGGCCGGTTACCAGGTGCGGGAAGAGGCGATTGCCCGCGAGGCCCTGTACCTGGCCGATGAAATGTTCATGACCGGTACCGCCGCCGAGGTGACCCCGGTGCGCAGCGTGGATGGTATCACCCTGGGTGAGGGCAAGCGCGGCCCGGTGACCGCCGAGCTGCAGCAGGCTTTCTTCGGTTTGTTCGACGGCAGCACCCGGGATAAATGGGGCTGGCTCACCCCGGTAAAAGATTAAGCACAGATGGAGAAGGGGCGCCGCAGGCGTCCCTGATTTTCTCACGTAATTTCAGGAGTGAAAGCAATGCCAAGGTATCGTTCAGCCACCACCACCCACGGCCGCAACATGGCCGGCGCCCGCGCCCTGTGGCGCGCGACCGGCATGACCGAAGAAGATTTCGGCAAGCCGATCATCGCGGTGGTGAACTCGTTCACCCAGTTCGTACCCGGCCACGTGCACCTCAAGGATCTGGGGCAGCTGGTGGCCCGGGAAATCGAGGCTGCCGGCGGAGTGGCCAAGGAATTCAACACCATAGCGGTGGACGACGGTATCGCCATGGGCCACGGCGGCATGCTCTACAGCCTGCCCAGCCGGGAGCTGATCGCCGATTCGGTGGAGTACATGGTCAACGCCCACTGTGCCGACGCCATGGTGTGTATCTCCAACTGCGACAAGATCACCCCGGGGATGCTGATGGCGGCCCTGCGCATCAATATTCCGGTGATCTTCGTCTCCGGTGGCCCCATGGAAGCCGGCAAGACCAAGCTGTCCGATCAGATCATCAAGCTGGATCTGGTGGACGCCATGATCCAGGGCGCCGATCCCACGGTGTCCGATGAACAAAGCGAACAGATCGAGCGCAGTGCCTGCCCCACCTGTGGTTCCTGCTCCGGCATGTTCACCGCCAACTCCATGAACTGCCTGACCGAGGCTCTGGGGCTGTCTCAGCCCGGCAACGGTTCCCTGCTGGCGACCCACGCCGATCGGGAGCAGTTGTTCAAGACCGCCGGTCATCGTATCGTCGAGCTGACCAAGCGCTACTACGAGCAGGACGATGCCTCGGCCCTGCCGCGCAACATCGCCACCAAGGCGGCGTTCGAGAATGCCATGGTGCTGGACATCGCCATGGGCGGCTCCACCAATACCGTACTGCACTTGCTGGCCGCGGCCCAGGAAGCGGATGTGGACTTCACCATGGACGATATCGACCGGCTGTCGCGTCAGGTGCCCCAGCTGTGCAAGGTGGCGCCTTCCACCCAGAAATACCATATGGAAGACGTGCACCGGGCCGGTGGCGTCATGGGCATACTGGCCGAGCTGGCCCGGGCCGGCCTGCTGAAGACCGAAGTCCCGACCGTGCTGGGCATGACCATGGCCGACCAGTTGGCCCGCTACGACGTCATGGTGACTTCCGACGAAGCGGTGAAAACCATGTTCCGTGCCGGCCCGGCCGGTATCCGCACCACCAGGGCCTTCAGCCAGGACTGTCGCTGGCCGACCCTGGATGACGACCGTGCCGAGGGCTGTATCCGCAGCATTGATCACGCCTACAGTCAGGAAGGTGGCCTGGCGGTACTGGCCGGCAACCTGGCCTTGGACGGCTGTATCGTCAAGACCGCCGGTGTGGCCGACGATAACCTGACTTTCCGTGGTCCGGCTCGGGTCTACGAGAGCCAGGACACCGCCGTGGCCGGTATCCTTGGCGGCGAGGTCAAGGCCGGGGAAGTGGTGGTGATCCGCTACGAAGGCCCCAAGGGTGGCCCCGGCATGCAGGAAATGCTCTACCCCACCACCTACCTCAAGTCCATGGGCCTGGGGACCCAGTGCGCCCTGATCACTGACGGCCGCTTCTCCGGCGGCACCTCCGGCCTGTCCATCGGTCACGTATCGCCCGAGGCGGCCAACGGCGGCACCATCGGCCTGGTGCAGGACGGTGACATCATCGACATCGATATTCCGGGTCGCAGCATAGTGCTGGATGTGCCGGAAGCCGAATTGGCTGTTCGCCGTGCCGCCATGGACGCCAAGGGTGAGCAGGGCTGGCGGCCGATCGACCGCGAGCGGGAAGTGTCCTTTGCCTTGCGCGCCTACGCCTCCCTGGCCACCAGTGCCGACAAGGGTGCGGTGCGCGATCGCAGTAAGCTGGGAGGTTGAGGACGATGGCACAACCGGCATTGAAAGACGCCGCCGTTCCCCGTTCGGCGGCCGAATACTTGCGCAGGATCCTGCTGTCTCCGGTGTATGAGGCGGCACGGGTGACGCCGCTGTCGCCGCTCAAGAAAATTTCCGAGCGGTTGGGACATCATGTTGCGCTCAAGCGCGAAGACATGCAGCCGGTGCACTCTTTCAAGCTGCGGGGTGCCTACAACAAGATTGCCCAGCTCAGCCCCGAGCAGCAGCAGAAGGGCGTCATCGCCGCCTCCGCCGGCAACCATGCCCAGGGGGTGGCCCTGTCCGCCGCCAAGCTGGGCATCGATGCCACCATAGTGATGCCGGTGGTGACCCCCGATATCAAGGTGGAGTCGGTGCGCCGTTTCGGCGGCCAGGTGGTGCTGCACGGCAACAACTTCGACGAGGCTTACGCCCATTGCCTGGAGCTGGCCAAGGCCCGGGGCCTGACCCTGATCCCGCCCTTCGACGACGAAGACGTGATCGCCGGTCAGGGCACCATCGGTCGTGAACTGCTGGAACAGGATACCCACCTGACCCATGTGTTTGTGCCGGTGGGCGGCGGCGGCCTCGCCGCCGGGGTGGCGGTGTATATCAAGCAGTTGCTGCCCCAGGTCAAGGTGATCGGGGTCGAGGCCGAGGGCTCCGCCTGCCTCAAGGCGGCGCTCAAGGCCGGTGAGGTCGTGAGCCTCGACCGGGTCAGCATGTTCGCCGACGGGGTGGCGGTGAAGCGAATGGGTACCGAAACCTTCCGCCTGTGTCAGGAATACCTGGACGGGGTGGTGACCGTCAGCTCCGATGAGATCTGCGCCGCGCTCAAGGATATCTTCGAGGACACCAGGGCCATCGCCGAGCCGTCAGGGGCCTTGTCGCTGGCCGGGCTGAAGAAGTACAGCCAGGCCGGGGACTATTCCCACGCCCGCATGGCGGCCATTCTCAGCGGGGCCAACGTCAACTTCCATTCCCTGCGTTACGTCTCCGAGCGCTGCGAGCTGGGCGAAAAGCGGGAAGGGGTGCTGGCGGTAACCATACCGGAGCGCAAGGGGGCCTTCCTGGAGTTCTGCGAGGTGTTGGGCAACCGCATGGTGACCGAGTTCAACTACCGTTACTCTTCGGAAGACAAGGCGGCCCTGCTGGTGTCGGTGCGCCTGTCCGACGGCGAGAGGGAACTGGCGCAGATCATGGCGGAGCTGGAGCAGGCCGGGTATCCGGTGGCCAACATGACCGACAACGATCTGGCCAAGTCCCATGTACGCTACATGGTCGGCGGCCGGCCGCCCAAACCGTTGCAGGAGCGGTTGTACAGCTTCAAGTTCCCGGAGCAGCCGGGGGCGCTGATGCGCTTCCTGCATACCCTGGGTACCCGCTGGAACATCAGCCTGTTCCACTATCGTAACCACGGCGCCGAATACGGCCGGGTGCTCTGTGCCTTCGAGCTGCCCGACGCGGATCTGGCGTCGTTCGAGAGCCACCTGGCGGAACTGGGTTACACCTGGTACGACGTCACCCAGGATCCCGCCTACCGGTTTTTCCTGGCGCATTAAACCGAGGGCTCCCGATGGGGGCCCTCTGCTTGAGACTAAAGGCGCCTGTTTCACGGGTATGAGTCGGCCAAAGGGCCAGCTCCGCCGACACGCTTCAAGTACATCCCTGTATCGCTCGGCACATGCCGTCCATGGCATGTGACGGTCGGCGGAGCCGTTCCCTTTGTCCGCCTGCTCTGACATCAGTGTTGTCTGCTTGAGACAACCTAAAGCTTTCGCTTCCATCTATGGTCTTCTTATGAAAGGCGGCTTAACCCACCAGTAACATTGTTCACAATAATGTATTGATCAATGTCGGTCCTCCTGCTCTAATTCTCGCCGTTTCCTTTTCTTGTGCAGGAGTGTCCTCGATGGCGCTGTTGTCCGCGATGCTGGCCGGTATCAGCCAGATCTATTTTGTGAACCATCTGTTGGCCGGCCTCCTGATGCTGCTGGCGGTGGCCTGGGTCTCTCCCCATATGGCGTTGGCCATGGTGTTGGCCGTGGCCGCCGCTACCCTGCTGGCCCGCTGGCGACGCTGGGAGTCGGCGGCCTGGCGGGACGGCCTGTTCGGCTTCAACGCCGCCCTGGTGGGGCTGGCCATCGGCCTGTTTGCGCCGGCCAGTCCCTGGCTGCTGGTCCTGGCGGTGCTGGCCGGGGCGGCGTCCGCCGCCATTTACGCGGGGCTGCGTCGGCTGGCCGGCATTCCCTGGTATACGCTGCCCTTCAACCTGCTGGTGCTGCCCTGGCTGTATTTCAAAGGAACCCGGCTGATTGAGGTACCCGAGGGACACCAGTTTGCGCTGTCGGCGGTGGGGCAGGTGGTGTTCCTGCCTGACAGCCTGTCGGCCCTGCTGATCTGTGCCGCCCTCTCGCTGGCGGGGGCAGGGCTGTTGTGCTGGGCGGTGATCGGCGGGGTGCTGGCCAGCCTGGTCGCCTGGGGTCTGGGAGTCAGTATCGATTACATTACCTTCGGCCTGGCCGGCTACAATGGGGTGTTGGCCGCCATCGGCCTGTACTGGCACCGGCTGGCGCCGGGCTGGATACTGGCAGGCATTGCCGCCGCCGGGCTGATGAGCGGCCTGATGCTGCAACTGGGCCTGCCGATGCTGACCATGCCCTTCGTGCTGAGCTGCTGGCTTTGCCTGGCGTTGCGCCACGGGATTTGTTATCAGGGGAACAAACGCATTCGCGACAGGGAGAAAACATGAAACTGGGATTTATCGGGATCGGGCTGATGGGCCAGCCCATGACGCAACGGCTGCTGCAGGCGGGGTTCGAGGTACGGGTATGGAACCGCAGCCCGGACAAGCTGGCGGTGGTGAAGGCGGCCGGTGCCATCGAAGCGGCGAGCATTGCCGAGCTGGTGGAGCAGGTGGATCTGGTGCTTTTGTGCCTGGCCAACACCGCGGTGGTGGAAGAGGTGGTGTTCGGTGCCGGCGGCGTGGCCGGTCATGGTCGGGCCGGGCAGTTGCTGGTGGATTTTTCCAGCTCGGATCCGCAGGTGACCCGGGCCTTTGCCGCCCGGTTGCAGGACAGCTGTGGCATGGGCTGGGTGGACTCGCCTGTATCCGGAGGCGTGGCCGGTGCCGAGGCCGGCACCCTGGCCATCATGTGCGGTGGTGAGGCGGCGGACATAGCGCGCATTCGCCCTGTACTTGCCCCCCTGTCCCAGCGAGTTACCCATATGGGGCCCATCGGCGCCGGTCAGGTCACCAAGGTGTGTAACCAGATGATAGTGGGCTGCAACCTGATGGTACTGGCGGAGATGATGGCGCTGGCCAAATCCTGCGGCGTGGCGGCGGACAAGATCCCCGAGGCCCTGGCCGGCGGCTTCGCCGATTCCAGACCGATGCAGCTCACCGGCCCGTTGATGGCGGCGGAGTCGGATCCGGAGCCCAAGTGGCATGTGCGCACCCTGCTCAAGGATCTGGACATGGCGGTAGCCCAGAGCCAGCGTGCCGGCAGTGCCACCCCGATGTCCGGGCTGGCCGCTCAGCTGATGCGCCAACACGGCAGCCAGGGCTACCTGGAGCGGGATCCCGCCACCCTGATCAAGCTGTACAAGCAGTAATTAAAAAGGGAGCCGCCATGGCTCCCTCTCAGTTTAGAGACAAAGCGGTCTGTCCTACGGGGATAAGCCGGCCAAAGGGCCAACTCCACCGACACGCTATGAATACATCCATGTAAGCTCGCACATGCCATCCATGGCATGTAACGGTCGGCGGAGCCGCTCCCTTTGTCTGTCTGTTTTGGCATAGGTGTAGCCTGTCTGAGCCTTGCTGTCGGAGGGACAAACAAAAAAGGAGCCTCAGTGGCTCCCTTTCTGATTCAGGCTCTCTGCCGGATCACAGCGCCAGGCTATGGCGGTAGTAGTCGTTGGCCTTGGCCAGGTCCTTGTGCTTTTCCGCCAGGCCGGCCAACAGCACGTAGTCCCGGGCTGAAGGCTTTAGCGCCACCGCTCGTTGCAGCTGCTCTTCGGCCTGCTCGGGTTTGCCGTCCTTCAGGTACAACTGGCCCAGGGCGGAGTGCAGCTCGGGCAGACTTTCCTTCTTCGCCTTTTTCTCGAGGGTGCTGAGCAACGGGTGGTAGTCGCCCAGTTGCAGCCGGGTCAGGCAGTCCAGCAGTCGGGGATCCGTATGCTTGTCGAGTCCCTCCAGCAGCAACTGCTGGGCTTCCTTGTGGGCTTTGAGCCCGATCAGCCGGTCGCACAGGGGCGCCAGTATGTCGGCCCGGTATTTTTCCTTGCGCGGCAGCTCCTGCCACAGCGTGATCAGGCCTTCGCTGCCGTCGGCCCGGGCGGTGCTGTCAAGCCAGCCGGTGTAGGCCTGCTGCTGCAGCGCCTGCTTATCCTCGGCGTCGATCAGGCCCTGGCTGCTCAGGGCATCCAGGGTACCCAGCAACCGCTGCCATTCACCGGTGGCCAGGTAGACGTCCTTTTGCAGCTTGAGAATGGCCGGCTGGCTGCCGTAGTCCTTTTCCAGTTGTTGCACCCCGGCCAGGGCCTGTTCGTGCTGGCCCTGCTGGTACTGCAATCGGGCCTGGGTAATGCCCACCGCCAGGCCGGCACCCGGGCTCTGCTCATGAGCCTGGCGCAGGTAGTCGTCGCGCTTGCCGTCGAGGCCCTGGGCCTGGGCGGCGGCGGCGGCGTTCAGGTAGTTGAGCAGTGCCAGGTCGTTGCCCTTGGTTCCCTTGACCAGCATTTTCTCGGCGGTGGCGTAGTCTTCCGCCACCAGCGCCTGCATGCCGCTTTGGGTGTAGCTCAGCGCCTTGCGGCGACGGCGGCCCATGAACCAGCCGCGGGTGCGGTGGCTCAGGCCGAAGATGCGCCCCAGCAGCCATTCGATGAACAGCAGCAACAGGTAGAACAGCACCGCCGCCACCAGGAAAATGGTGACCGTGGTTTCGATGGTGTAGCTGCCGGCGGCGACCAGCACATAACCCTGGCGCCCGGTGAGGTCGGGTCCTATCATCAGGCCGGCCACCAGCATGGCGACGATAATCGCAAGACGTATCATGGTTTCCCCCTTACCGGCCGGTCAGCAGGCGTTGCAGCCGGTCGTCCAGCAACTGCTGCAGGCGATCCTGGGCGGAAAACTGCTCGGGATAGTCCACATCGATCTGCTGGCCGCTGAGCTGGTCGATTTGCTCCAGCATGAACTGGCGTACGCTGTCATCGGCGAAATAGCCCTGCAGCCACTGCCGGGACTGGGCCAGGGCGCTGTCGTATACTTCCTGTTGCTCACGGTAGACCGCCAATTGGGCCTGCAGCAGCTTGCCCTTGAGGTTTTCGCTCAGGTACCAGTGCTGCTGCGGCGACAGCAGGGCCTCGACGTTGCCGTCGCGGCGGCGTACCGTCACGAAGTTGTCGCTGAAGCTGGCCCAGCTCTTCTTCAGGTTTTCCTTCCAGTCACCGATGTCGCCGGACAGGGTGAAGTCCGGTTCTTCGGCCCGGGACATGATGATCCCGGCGAGCTTGAGCCGGTCGACCTGTTCGTTGATGCTGTTGAGCTTGATCACCAGTCCCTCCCGATCGACCTTCTGTACCGACTTGATGCCGGCGATGTCGTCCGCCAGGGCCTGGCGAATGGGCAACAGGCCGGGATCGTTGAGGGCGGCCAGGCGCTCGTCGGCGTTGGTCAGCATCATGGCCGCGGCTACCAGGTCCTGCTCCAGCCACAGCTTGCGGCCGGCCATGCGTACCAGGTACTCGGCTTCCGCCAGCATCCAGTCGTTGGGGCGCTTGCTGTCCAGATCCAGTACCTTGCGGGACAGGCCGTCGAGCTGCTCGGCGGTGCTGTTCTGGCTGGCGACGACGGCGGCGAGTCTGGCGTCCTGCTCGGCCTTGCCGGCCTGGAGCGCTGCCTGTTGCTGAGCCAACTCGGTCTGCAGCCGGTTCAACTGCTCGGCCTGGGCCACCGCCTGGTTATGACCGTGCCAGTACAGGCCGCCGGTCAGCAGGATAGCGAGGATAATGGCCACAATGGCCAGGATGCTGGCGGAAGAAGACGATTTCTGCTCTTTGGCGGCCGGGGTCGCCGGGGGCGACTCGGCCTTGCCTGACCCGGTCTCGGGCAGGGTGTCAGCGCTGCTGGTCACGGTTTTTGCTTGGTTATCTTGATTATTGTCTGTCATTCCTTTTCCTCTCATCCAGGGCGGCAATCAGCGCCTGGTTGGATGCACCTTCTGCATTGATGACCTGAGTGAATCCCAACCTCCTGGCACTATCGGCCACTCGGACGCTGGGCACAATCAATAAACGGCTTAGCAGCCAGTCCTTTGCGTGGGCGGCCAGTTGGAAAACATGGGTCAGCAAGCCGCCGCTGGTGACGATAATACTGTCGACCCCCGCGCTCTGCCAACTTTTCACCAGACTGCCGTCCGGATCGGTCCGGTAGTGGCGGCGGTAGACCTCGCAATAGTCCACTCGTGCGCCCCGTTGCTCCAGGGTCGGTGCAATCATATGGCGACCGCCGTCACCGCGCAGTATCACCACCCGGCAGCCGTCGAGCGTTTGCAATCCCGGCAGCGAGACGATGCCTTCGGAGCGGGGGTCTTCGGGCACGGTGGCGCCTGTGATGCCGGCACCGGCCAAAGCCCGGCCGGTGGCGTCACCCACCGCCACATAGTTGGCCGCCGGCCAGGCCAGGGCGCGCCGGCGCAGAGCATTATCGGTGAAAGTCACCGCCGGTACGCTGACCGTTATCACATAATCCCGGTGTGTCAGGGGGTCGAACAGGGCGGGGAGAGACCGCAGTCCGGCACCTTCACTGAAGCTCAGCAGCGGGCTGGCCACCGGCTGGTGGCCAGCCTCGAGCAATGACCGGCACAGGCTGTGTGCCTGGGGCTCGGGGCGTACCACCAGCGGGATCATGAACGATACACCTCATCCAGTATCTTGTCGGCCCCCCGGGCCAGCAGCCGCTTGGCCAGCTCGGCGCCCAGGGCTTCGCCCTGGCTGGCAAAACCGGTGATTTCTTCGAAGATGATCTGGCTGCCGTCGGGCTTGCCGACCAGGCCGCGCAGCCAGAGCTTGTCGCCTTCCAGCTCGGCATAGGCGCCGATAGGCACCTGGCACCCGCCTTGCAGCCCCTGGTTCATGGCCCGCTCCGCCATGACCCGCAAGCGGGTGGGGTAGTGATCCAGGGGGGCGAGCAATGTGAGCAATTCGGCGTCGTCCAGCCGGCATTCGATACCTACGGCACCCTGGCCGTTGGCAGGCAGACTCTCGTCCGGACTGAGCAGGCAGGCGATACGTGCCTCCAGTTCCAACCGTTTGAGACCGGCGGCGGCGAGGATGATGGCGTCGTATTCGCCCTCATCCAGCTTGCGCAGCCGGGTCTGCACGTTGCCGCGCAGGGTCTTGATCTGCAGGTCCGGCCGACGGGCACGGATCTGGCATTCCCGGCGCAGGCTGGCGGTGCCGACCACGGCGCCGGCGGGTAATTGGTCCAGGCTCTGGTACTGGTTGGACACAAAGGCGTCGCGCGGATCTTCACGCTCGCAGATCACGGTCAGACCCAGGCCCGCGGGAAATTCCACCGGCACGTCCTTCATCGAATGCACCGCGATATCGGCCCGGCCATCCAGCATGGCCTGTTCCAGCTCCTTGATAAACAGGCCCTTGCCGCCGATCTTGGACAGGGGAGTATCGAGCAGTACATCACCCTGGGTCGTCATCGGCACCAGCTCAACGGTGACATCGGGATACAGCTGTTCCAGCCGATCCTTGACATAATGGGCCTGCCACAGGGCCAGCAGGCTCTTGCGGGTGGCGATGCGGATGATGCGGTTTGCCATTTGAATCTCTTCTTTTGTCCATTAATGCGTCGATATTATCATCCCTGTCGACGTATTTCAGGGAAGAAAGCAGCGTAGTCAGGATGTTGCGAAAATGTGTCACGACAGATATTGTTCATTTACTGGCTAATTGTTACCATGATCACACTTTTGACCTGTTCCGGGTCTGTGTCGGTCCAACGAAGGCCTGTACCCTTGCACGCGAATTTTCACCGGCTCGTCGAGCGATGTGACCAGTTTAACCAGCAGAAGCAGGCTCGCGCCCTGGCGGTGATGAGCCGCTACGGCCAGCAGGTATTCCAGCTGCTGCCGGTGCTGTTGCACTACCACCATCCCCTGTTGCCTGGCTACCTGCCCGGGGACGTGCCCGCGGGTGTCTGCCACTTCCGGCCCAATGAGCGCCAGCAGGAATTCATCGACGAACTGTGTCAGGCGGCCAACGGCCACCAGGGGCTGGGAAACAGCCATTGTGAAATTTTCGGGCTCTATTCCATGGGCAGCACCTCGTCCATCGGTCAGTGCCGTCATTCGGATCTGGATGTCTGGGTCTGTTACTCCCACCTGATGGATCCGGAGCGGGTGGCGCTGTTGCAGCAAAAATGCCTGCTGATCTCCAAGTGGGCGGAGCAGCGTCAGGTGGAGCTTAATCTGTTCCTGATCCCCGACAACAAGTTCCGTACCGACAACCAACAGTGGGTACAGGGCGAAAGCTGCGGCAGTGCCCAGCATCTGCTGCTGCTGGACGAGTTTTACCGCAGCAACCTGCGCATCGCCGGCAAACGGCTGGTATGGATGTTCGCTCCCGGCAAGCTGGGGCCCAAGTACGACAGATTCGTGGCCGAGCAGTTTGCCAACGGCACCCTCAATACCGATGAGTGGCTGGATCTGGGCGGCTTCGCCCGCATTCCGGCGGAAGAATACTTCGGCTCTGCCCTGTGGCAGTTGTACAAGGGCATCGACTCGCCCTACAAGGCGGTGCTGAAGACGGTGCTGATGGAAGCCTATTCCCACGAGTACCCGGATACCCAGTTGCTGTGCCGCCACCTCAAGGGACACTTCCAGTCCTCGGAGGTGCTGGACGAGGACCAGGATCACTACATGCTGATGCTGGAAAAGGTGACCGGTTATCTCAAGTCCATCGGCGACGACAAGCGGCTCGATCTGGTACGGCGCTGTTTTTATCTGAAGGTCTCGGAGGGTCTTCATCTCACCCATGGCAACGATACCCAGTATGCCTGGCGGCGGCAGTTGATCAATCGGCTGGTGGCGGCCTGGGGCTGGCCGGCGGACAAGCTGGCCCGGCTCGACGACAGGGCCAACTGGAAGGTGGAAGAGGTCAAGGCCGCCTACGGTGAGCTGCTCGAAGCCCTGATGCAGAGCTACCGCAACCTGATCCAGTTTGCCCGGCGCAACAACATCAGCGAGTCGATCAACCCGGAAGATATCGGTATCCTGTCGCGCAAACTCTACGCCGCCTTCGAAAACCTGCCGGGCAAGGTACAGCTGATCAACCTGAAGATTGCCCCGGACCTGAGTGAACCGGATATCAGCCTGGTACAGGTCCCGGAAGGCCGACTCAACAAGGCGGGCTGGTATCTGTACAAGTATGGCCTGACCGCGACCGATATCATCGGCCGCAGTGCCCTGGAATACAGCGCCTATGCCGGCAAGCTGGTGGCCTGGGCCCATTTCAATGGCCTGCTGGTGGCCGGCACCCGGCTGCACCTGTTCAACCAGAATACGGATCTGACCCGGCGACACCTGCAGGAATTCTGCGGCGATTTGGCGAGGGTGTTCCCGGTGAGGATGCCATCCCCCACCAATCTGGCACTGAGCCGACCCTGTGAGGTGCGTAACCTGGGCATCTTCCTCAATCTGGAGCATGATCCTACCGCTCGCTGGCAGGACAGGCCCATCGAATTCAGTGCCAAGACCAGCGATCCCTTCAGCTTCGGCCATCAACTGGAGAATCTGGTGGGCTCGGTGGATCTGATTTACCGCAATTCCTGGGACGAGATCCGCACCCTGCACTTCAGCGGCCCGACCGCCGTGGTCGACGCGCTCACCACTGTCCTCGGCAAGATGCACCAGGACGCCAACGCTCCCGAGAGCCTGGATGTGTTCTGCTACAGTCTGCATTTCCGCAGCCTGATCCGAACCCGCTTTGAACAACTGGTGAAGGAATGCATCGGCCTGAGGCTGGCGCGCGCCCAGGGCAGCACCATCAAGACCCTGGTACTGGGTGCCGACAAGTACGGCATCTTTTTCGAACGGCGCGGAGTGAGCGTGCAGAGAATGGAAAACGCGGTGGACTTTTACCGCCAGCTTTCCAGCCAGAAGCAGTCACGCCACGCCCTGCGACTGGATCAGCGGGGCGACAAGTCGGTGCCGGACATAGTGGATGCCTATGCCAGCGAAGGACTGATGCAGTTTTTCTTCGAAGACAGCGGCGACGGCTACAACCTCTATATTCTCGATGAGGCGAACCGTATCGAGGTTTATCGCCAGGTGGCCGGTAGCAAGGACGAACTGGTGCAGAGCATCAACCGCTTCTACACCTCCCATCACGAGCACGTGGTGGGGCAGAGTCGCTTCGCCAACTTCAACCTGCCCCAGTACTACGATATCGTGACCGCCGACGGCCAGCCGAGGGTATTGCCCTATCGCACCGTCAAGGACGACAAGGACGGCTCCCGGACCTGCCTGGGTTAGAGCGCAAGCTCGGTATCGCCCTGGCGCCTGGCCTGCAGGCCGAGCCAGGCCAGCAGCTCATGGCCCTGGCGGTTGTCTATCCACTTGCCGGCCTGATAGGCGAAATGGTGGCCGTTTTCCCGGGTGGCCAGCCAGATCTGGTGTAGCGGCTCCTGGCGGTTGATCACGAACTTGACGCCGTTTTCGAAGGTGAGGGTCATGACGCTGCCGATGGTCTCACAGTCGATATCGACCCCGCTCTGGTCGATGCACTCTTCGATATGCTGGTAAATGGCGTCCGCCAAGGCATGGAATTCACTGTCTTTCATCGCCCGCTTCCTATTGCTTTTGAGAATCTGAATGCGATTATAAGAGCCTGTAACCATATTCACAGTCATACGATGAACAAATTCAAGCTGACCGCACTGGTCGCCCTGGCCCTGAGCCTGGCGGGTTGTGGCCTCAAGGGGCCCCTGACCCTGCCCGAAGCCCAGCAGGAGCGACCCCAGGTTGAACAGTCGTAAAGGAAATTACCTTGGATTATTTTAATTATCAGGACGATGGCCGCCTCTACGGCGAGGCCTGCGATCTCACCCGTCTGGCCGAGCAGCACGGTACCCCTCTCTATGTGTATTCCCGCGCGACCCTGGAGCGTCACTGGCGGGCCTTCGATCAGGCCGCCGGTGAGGTGGATCACCAGATCTGCTATGCGGTCAAGGCCAATTCCAACCTGGCGGTGCTGAATGTGCTGGCGCGGCTGGGCTCCGGCTTCGACATCGTCTCGAAGGGTGAACTGTGCCGGGTGATCGCCGCCGGCGGCGATCCGCGCAAGGTGGTGTTTTCCGGGGTCGGCAAGCGGGTCGACGAAATCCGCTTCGCCCTGGAGCAGGACATTTTCTGCTTCAACGTGGAGTCGGTGGCGGAGCTGGAACGCATCAACCGGGTGGCGGGTGATATGGGTAAAAAAGCGCCGATCTCCATCCGGGTCAACCCGGACATCGACGCCGGCACCCACCCCTATATTTCCACCGGCCTGAAGGAAAACAAGTTCGGTATTCCCATCGATCAGGCGCAGCAAATTTATCGCCTGGCGGCGGCCCTGCCCCATCTGGATGTCAATGGCGTGGATTGCCATATCGGCTCCCAGCTCACCGAGCTGTCTCCCTTCCTGGAGGCGGTGGACAAGCTGCTGGCGCTGATTGACGCCCTGGCCGAAGACGGCATCCATATCCACCACCTGGACGTGGGTGGCGGCCTGGGGGTGCGTTACGACCAGGAAGCGCCGCCCGAGCCCAGCCGCTACGCCGAACAGCTCAAGGCTCGCCTGCAGGACCGCAACCTGACCCTGGTGTTCGAACCCGGCCGTGCCATCGCCGCCAACGCCGGCGTGCTGTTGACCCGGGTGGAGCACCTCAAGCCCGGTGAAGCCAAAAATTTCGCCATCGTCGACGCCGCCATGAACGATCTGATCCGCCCGGCCCTGTACAGCGCCTGGCAGGCCATTATTCCGGTGGACTCGACCCTGCGGCGCGAAGCCGCCGTTTACGACGTGGTGGGGCCGGTGTGCGAGACCGGCGATTTTATCGGCAAGGACCGGGAACTGGCCATTGCCGAGGGCGATCTACTGGCGGTACGTTCGGCCGGCGCCTATGGTTTCGTCATGGCCTCCAACTACAACAGCCGGCCCCGGGCCGCCGAAGTCATGGTGGACGGGGAGCAGGCCTTTGTCGTGCGCGAACGGGAACAACTGACCGAGCTGTGGCAGGGCGAAAGCCTGTTGCCCGGCGCCTGAGGGGTGAGCGTGATCCACTTTTCCAAAATGCAGGGGCTCGGCAACGACTTTATGGTGGTCGATGGCGTCACCCAGAAGGTGTTTTTCAATCCCGAGGTGATCCGGCATCTCGCCGACCGTCATTTTGGCATCGGTTTCGATCAGCTGCTGCTGGTGGAGCCGCCCTATGATCCCGAGCTCGACTTCCATTACCGCATCTTCAACGCCGATGGCTCCGAGGTGGAGCAGTGCGGCAACGGCGCCCGCTGTTTCGCCCGCTTCGTACGGCTCAAGGGGCTGACCAACAAGGACAGGGTCAACGTCAGCACCCAGAAGGGCAACATAGTGCTGCAATTGGAAAAGGACAACCAGGTCACCGTCAACATGGGGGTGCCCGAGTTCGAGCCGGCCAATATTCCGTTCAAGGCCCAGAAGGCGGAGAAGACCTACCTGATCCGGGCCGAAGAGCAGACGGTGCTGTGTGGTGCCGTATCCATGGGCAACCCCCATTGTGTGCTGGAAGTGGATGATATCGACACCGAACTGGTGGCTACCCTGGGTCCCGAGCTGGAGAACCACGAGCGCTTTCCGGCCCGGGTCAATGTCGGTTTTATGCAGGTTATCAATGCGCGGGAAATCAGGCTGCGGGTGCACGAGCGTGGCGCCGGCGAGACCCTGGCCTGCGGCACCGGCGCCTGTGCGGCGGCGGTGATGGGCATGAGCTGGGGCAAGCTGGCCGACCGGGTACAGGTACACCTGCCCGGCGGTACCCTCACCATCGCCTGGAAGGGGCCGGGCAAGCCGGTGTACATGACCGGCCCGGCGGAACACGTTTTCGACGGACAGATCAACCTATGACCGACAGAACCCAACGGGCGGAAATCAGCCTGGATGATAGACAGATTGTCGAGTACCTGGCCTCGCAACCGGATTTCTTCGTGCGTCAGCAGGGGCTGCTGGAGCAGCTGCGGCTGCCCCATGAGCACCGGGGCAGCGTCTCCCTGGTGGAGGCCAAGCTGGAACGCCAGCGCCAGCGCATCCATGCCCTGGAAGAGGACATTACCCAACTGATGACGGTGGCCGGAGAGAACGAGCGCATCTTCCGGGTCTACCTGGACCTGTTCCCCCGGCTGTTCGAATGTACCAGCCTGGGGGAGCTGGAACGGTGCATGCGCCATACCCTGCAGGAGCAGTTGCGGGTGTCGGCACTCAGGCTGGTGCCGGACGCCCGCTGGCATCCGTCGGCACAGGCCCTGGATGGCGAGCAATTGGAGCGGCTGTACCGGGAGCGGATGGCGGGCCAGGACGTGTACCTGGGCCGGCTCGGCAAGGACGAAAAACAGCGGCTGTTCCACGATGCCCTGGTCAACTCCTGCGCCCTGATCCGCCTGGGGCGGGAAGGGGAGATGGGGCTGCTGGCCTTCGGCAGCGCCGACAGCAGCCACTACCGCTCGGGCATGGATACCCTGATCATCCGCCAGCTCGCCGACTTCCTCGCGCTGTTGCTGCCCCGGCTGGTGGCCGATGGCGAGGCCTGAACCGGGCGCGCCTAAGCCGACCGCGCCCGAACTGGCCGCGGCCATCGCCGATTTCCTCGAATACCTGCGGGTGGAGCGCCAACTGAGCGTCCACACCCGCGACGGTTACGGTCGCCACCTGCATGCCATGGCCGGGCAACTGGCCGAGCAGCGCCTCAGCCAGTGGCGGGAACTGAGCGTGGCCCATGTGCGCGGCCTGGCCACCCGCCTGCACAAGCAGGGGCTGTCGCCCCGCTCCATCGCCGCCAAGCTCAGCGCCCTGCGCAGCTTCTGCGACTGGCTTGTGCTACAGGGCCAGCTCGCCGCCAATCCCGCCAAGGGCGTCAGCGCGCCCAAGCAGGGCCGACCCCTGCCCAAGAACCTGGACGTGGACGAACTGCACCAGCTGATGAACCTCGACGAGGCAGACCCGCTGGCGGTGCGGGACAGGGCCATCATGGAACTGATGTATTCTTCCGGCCTGCGCCTGGACGAACTGGTCAGTCTCGACCTGGGCGATGTCCAGTTTGCCGAGCGCCAGCTGCGGGTGATCGGCAAGGGCAACAAGGAGCGTATCCTGCCGGTAGGGCGGATGGCGCTGGAATGGCTGGAAAAGTGGCTGTCGGTGCGGGGCGAGCTGGCCGGCCCCGACGAGCCGGCGCTGTTCGTCAGCCTGCGGCGCCGGCGCATTTCCCATCGCAGCGTGCAGCTGCGCCTGGCCAAGCGTGGACAACAGCAGGCGCTGTCGAGCCATATCCACCCCCACAAGCTGCGCCACTCCTTCGCCACCCATATGCTGGAGTCGAGCGGCGACCTGCGTGCCGTGCAGGAACTGCTGGGCCACGCGGACCTGGCCACCACCCAGATCTACACCCACCTCGACTTCCAGCACCTGGCCAACGCCTACGACCAGGCCCACCCCAGGGCCAAAAGGCGCAAGGAAGAGGAATAGCCGGCCCAATCCCCAAGACCTGGCACCGGTTTTTTGGTTAGAATCCCCCCACCTCCCTTTACCCGGAACCCAGGATGCGCTTTTACAAACGACTCGGCCCCGTCAAGGTGCTTAGCTTCGATCTGGACGATACCCTGTACGACAACGTGCCGGTGATGGCGGCGGCGGAAGCCTGGCTGCTCAACGCCCTGAAGCAGGATCACCCCGAATCCACCCTGCTCGGCAAGGAACAGCTGGCGGCAGTCAAGCGGCAACTGCTGCAGGAAAAGCCCGAACTGGCCCACGATGTGAGCGCCTGCCGGCGGGCGGTACTGACCGAGGGCCTGTGCCGCCAGGGGGTGGCCGAGGCGCGGGCCGGCCTGCTGGCCGAGGAATATTACCAGGGCTTTCTGGCCGAACGCGGTCGCATCCGGGTGCCCGAGGTGACCCACAGGGTGCTCTCTACCCTGGGCCTGCGCCACCGGCTGGCGGTGATCACCAACGGCAACCTGCCGTTGGAGCGCACCGAACTGGCGCCCTATTTCGAGACGGTGCTCAGGGCCGGGCCCGACGGGCGGATGAAGCCGGCACCGGACATGTTTCTGACCCTGGCCGAACGGTTGGGGGTGGCGCCGTCCGAGATCCTGCATATCGGCGACCATATCAATACCGACGTGGCCGGTGCCGTACGCAGTGGTTGCCAGGCGGTGTGGCTCAACGACAACGGCCGCAGCGAAGCGGACCTGCATTGTCTGCCCCAGGTGACCCTGGAGCGGTTGGAGCAACTGCTGGAGCTGTTATAATCGCCGGCATACTGTAAATATTCCCAGGAGATGTGATGGATGTATCCAGCCTGCTTGACGGCATGAACGACAAGCAAAGAGAGGCGGTAGCCGCCCCTTCCCAGAACATGCTGGTGTTGGCCGGGGCCGGCAGCGGCAAGACCCGGGTGCTGGTGCATCGCATCGCCTGGCTGATGCAGGTGGAGCAGGTGCCGGCCTCCGCCATACTGGCGGTCACCTTCACCAACAAGGCCGCCGCCGAGATGCGCGGCCGGGTGGAGCAATTGCTGGGCGGGCGCCTGTTCGGGCTCTGGCTCGGCACCTTCCACGGCCTGGCCCACCGGCTGCTGCGGGCCCACCACCTGGACGCCAGCCTGCCCCAGGACTTCCAGATCCTCGATTCGGACGATCAACTGCGGCTGCTGCGCCGCATCCTCAAGAGCCTGAACCTGGACGAAAAACAGTGGCCGCCGCGCCAGGCCGCCGGCTTTATCAACGCCCGCAAGGACGAGGGTCTGCGCCCGGGCGATATCCAGGTGCTCAACGACCCGCTGCAGAAGACCTACCGCCAGATCTACCAGGTCTACCAGGACACCTGCGACCGGGCTGGGCTGGTGGACTTCGCCGAGCTGCTGCTGCGCGCCCACGAGCTGTGGCTGCACAAGCCGCACATACTACAGCACTACCAGGACCGGTTCCGCCATATCCTGGTGGACGAGTTCCAGGACACCAACAGCATCCAGTACGCCTGGCTGCGGATGCTGGCCGGTGACAAGGCCAGGGTGATGATAGTGGGCGACGACGACCAGTCCATCTACGGCTGGCGCGGGGCCCGGGTGGAGAACATCGCCCGCTTCCTGGCCGACTTTCCCGGTGCCGAGACCGTCCGCCTGGAGCAGAACTACCGCTCCACCGGCACCATCCTCAAGGCCGCCAATACCCTGATCGCCAACAATGCCGAGCGCATGGGTAAGGAGCTGTGGACCGAGGGCGCCGAGGGCGCGCCCATCGCCATCTACAGTGCCTTCAACGAGGTGGACGAGGCCCGCTTCGTGGTGGAGCGTATCAAGCAGTGGCGCCAGCAGGACGGAAGCTTAAGCGACACCGCCATCCTCTACCGCAACAACGCCCAGTCGCGGGTGCTGGAAGAGGCGTTGATCCAGGAGCGCCTGCCTTACCGCATCTACGGCGGCCTGCGCTTCTTCGAACGGCAGGAGATCAAGGATGCCCTCGGCTACCTGCGGTTGCTCAACAACCGCGGCGACGAAGCCTCCTTCGAGCGCATCGTCAACACCCCCACCCGGGGCATCGGCGAGCGCACCCTGGGGCTGATTCGCGACGCCGCCCGGGACCGGCAGCAGACCCTGTGGCAGTCGGCCTGGGCGCTGGTGGAGGAAAAAGTGCTCACCGGCCGGGCCGCCTCGGCGGTGAGCCGCTTCCTGGCGCTGATCAACCAGCTGGAGGACGACACCCGGGAGCTGCCGCTGCATGTGCAGACCGACAGGGTGATCGAGTTGTCCGGGCTCAAGGCCATGTACCTGGCGGAAAAGGGCGAGAAGGCCCAGTCCCGGGTGGAAAACCTGGAGGAACTGGTCAGCGCCACCCGCCAGTTCAGCCCGGCGGAGGAGGACGAGATGTCGCCGCTGTCGGCCTTTCTGTCCCATGCCGCGCTGGAGGCGGGTGAGGGCCAGGCGGATCAGTTCGACGACGCGGTGCAACTGATGACGCTGCACTCGGCCAAGGGCCTGGAGTTCCCGCTGGTATTCATGGTGGGGGTGGAAGAGGGCATGTTCCCCAGCCAGCTGTCGGCGGAGGAGAGCCGGCGGCTGGAGGAGGAACGCCGCCTGGCCTACGTGGGCATGACCCGGGCCATGAACAAGCTCTACATCAGCCATGCGGAGAGCCGGCGCCTCTACGGCCGGGAGATGTTCCACCGGCCCAGCCGCTTTATCAAGGAACTGCCCGCCGACTGCCTGGAGGAGATCCGGCTCAAGGCGAAAGTCACCCGGGCCCTGCCCAACGGCCGCTTCAGCCAGGACCGGGTGCAGGAAACCTTCGACCAGACCGGCTTTCGCCTGGGCCAGCGGGTGCAGCATCCCAAGTTCGGCGAGGGGGTGGTGCTCAACTTCGAGGGCGCCGGCGCCCAGAGCCGGGTGCAGGTCAACTTCGACGACGGCGGCGCCAAGTGGCTGGTCACCGCCTACGCCCGGCTGGAAGCGCTCTGAGTTTGATGTCGATCAGCGTCGGGAGCTAGCGGCCGTGGTACAACTGCGGCGCTTGTTCAATCCGGAGACCGACATGACCCATGCCCACGACTTTCTGCACGCCCTGCTGGCCCACGCCCGGCCGGTGCCCGCCGCCGATATCCATGCCTTCGTGGCCGAACGCTTCGGCGAGGCGGCCCGTTTCTGCACCTGCTCTCACCAGGATCTGAGCCTGGACGAACTGCTGCCGTTGATGCAGGCCAAGGGCAAGCTGGTGCTGACCGAGCAGGGCTGGCAGCTCAACTTCGCCGAAGTCTGCGCGCACTGAGCCTTTTAGGGGCCGGCATTTGGCCGGCCCCTGTCATACCCTCGTCAATTCACCCGCCACCAACCACAGGATAGAGCCGGCCACACCGCAGAACAGCAGGCCGCAGAGGGCATTGATCGGCCGGCTCCAGGCCAGCAGCCGGGTCTGCACCCGGGGCGACGACAGCCACCAGGCCAGGGCCAGGAACCACAGCAGGCTGAGCAGGAACAGTTCCAGCACCAGCAGGCCCCGGGTCAGCCAGCTCACCTCGGGCCCGACCAGAGCGGCGAGCAGGCCGATAAAGAACACCAGCGCCTTGGGGTTGAGCAAATTGGTATTGAACCCGATCCAGAATCCCCTGTCCGGCACCCCGGCTGCGGCACCGACCGCAGCCGGGGTGGAGGCCCGCGCCGCCCTGAGCGCGCCCCAGCCCAGCCAGCCCAGGTAGGCGGCGCCGAGCAGCCGGACCAGGGTAAACAGCAGCGGGTGCGCCTGGATCAGCAGGCTGATGCCGGTAAGGCTGAGCAGGCTGTGCACCAGTATGCCGGCGGCGATACCGCTGGCCGCGCCCAAGGCGGCCCGGCGCCGGGCCGAGAAACGCAGCATCAGCGCCAGGTCGGGCCCGGGGCTGGCCAGTGCCACCAGATGGATAAGGCCTATGGTCAGAAGAAGGGGGATGTCCATGTTCGGCTCCTGTGAGGGGAATGCTCACAGCCTAGGGCGTCGGCGGGCCGCCGGCTTGTAACTTATTGCATCTGGGCGCGGAAGCGGGCGGGGGTGATGCGATAGGCGGCCACGAAGGCGCGATGGAAGTGGGCCTGATCGAAAAAGCCCACCGCCAGGGCGGTGTCGGCGACGGCGCGGCCCAGGGCCAGGTGTTTCTTGGCGGCCTCCAGCCGCAGCCGCCGGAGGTAGGCGTGGGGCGTTATGCCCATGGCTGCCTTGAACCGGCGCAAAAACTGGAAACGCGAGAGGCCGGCGTCGGCGGCGAGTTGCTCCAGGGGGTGGGGCTGGTCCAGCCCGGCCAGCAGCCGTTCGCGCAGCCGGCCGAGGGCGGCGGCCTCCAGCGGCCCTTTGTCCCTGTACGGGAAGAAGCCGGACAGCAGGGCCAGCAACTGGGTTTCGGCTTCTTCCGGGGCCAGTGCCCCTTGTTCCAGTTGCCGGTGCAGCACCAGGCTCTGCCGGTAGATTTGGGGTTGGTGCAGCAGGGGCCGGCCGAAGAAGAAGGACGGGGGCTGCTCCAGCTCTTCCGCCAGACAGGCCATCAGCTCCGGGGCGAGGGAGAAGACCCGCACCCTAAAACCCAGTTCGCCGAAGCAGCTGCCGTCGTGGGCGATGTCCGGGTTGAGCAGCGACAGCTGG
Organism: Zobellella sp. DQSA1; assembly: GCF_041950555.1. Classification (GTDB taxonomy): domain Bacteria; phylum Pseudomonadota; class Gammaproteobacteria; order Enterobacterales; family Aeromonadaceae; genus Oceanimonas. The sequence goes on along the minus strand of NZ_CP169531.1, from coordinate 4,057,007 downwards.
CCCGGTGCCAGCGGCGCCGAGCTGCCCTGGTGGATGAAGTTCTGCGCCCCCTGCTCGACCAGGCCGATATGGTAGTCGAGGTGGATATGGCGGCCGTAGCGGAAGGCCACATGATCCGCCAGGCACAGTTCCAGGCCGTCCAGGCCCGGGTATTTCCAGTATTTGACGTCGCTCATCCCGCTATTTTAGCGGCTCCGGACCGCCGCTGTTTTGTAAAACATTGCGCCGCCGCTGGCGCAGGCCGTCCAGGGTGTAGATTACCAGCGCGGTCCAGATCAGGGCGAAGGTGATCAGCTTGTCCTGGGTGAAGGGCTCGTTGTAGAGCAGCACCGCCAGCAGGAACATCAGGCTGGGCCCCAGGTACTGGAAGAAGCCGAGGGTGGACAGCCGCAGGCGCCTGGCGGCGCCGGCGAACAGCAGCAGCGGTGCCGTGGTAACGATGCCGGCGGAGATCAACCAGAGGTTGAGGCTGAGCGGATTTTCGCCCAGGTGGCTGGTGGTGGTGTCGGCAAAGCCCCACAGGTAGAGGGCGGCGGCGGGCAGCAGCACCAGGGTTTCCAGCATCAGGCCGGTAAAGGGGTCGACCGGCACCTTCTTGCGGATCAGGCCGTAGCAGCCGAAAGAGCATGCCAGCACCAGCGCTACCCAGGGCAGGCTGCCGAACACCAGTATCTGGATGGCGACGCCCAGGCTGGCCAGTCCCACCGCCAGCCACTGCATGGTGCGGAAACGCTCGCCCAGGAACAGCATGGCCAGCACTATGTTGAACAGCGGGTTGATGTAGTAGCCCAGGCTGGCATCCAGCATATGATCGTTGTTGACCGCCCAGATGAACACCAGCCAGTTGAGGCCGATGGTGACCGACGACAACCCCAACAGCAGCAGCTGGCGCGGGGTGCGCAATATGGCCCTGACCCGGGGCCAGTAACCGAGGGCACTGATCAGCGCCAGCAGCAGCAGGAAGGACCAGATCACCCTGTGGGTGAGAACCTCGAGGGCCGGTACGGCGATCAGCTGCTTGAAATACAGGGGGGCGATACCCCATAGGAAATAGGCGCCCAGGGCGAACAGGGCTCCCTGGGCGGCGTGGTCTTTTTCCATGGTCAGAAATCTGGTGAGAGGCTAGAAACCCAGTTTAGCCACAATAGCGGTTGGCTGACCAGTAGCGAATGTAACTAAATTGTCGGCTCGGATGCCGATCTCTGCCGGCAACCGGCCCGGGGTCTGGGGTTGGGGTGGGCGGCAGGTCGCAGGAGGGGGACCATGGTCCAGCACGGTTTATTGTTGCCGTCCCCTGCTTTACAATGCCCGCTTCCTTTCAGCCAGCGGATGCCCATGACTGCCGTGCCCGATCCCTCCGATGCCATTGCCATTCCCGACACCCCGCTGGCGGTATTGCAGCAGGTGTTCGGCTACCAGTCTTTTCGTGACGGTCAGCAGGAGATCATCGAGGAGGTTGTAGCCGGGCGCGATGCCCTGGTGATCAAGCCTACCGGCGGTGGCAAGTCCATCTGTTATCAGATCCCCGCCTTGCTGCGCCCGGGCCTGACGGTGGTGGTGTCGCCGCTGATTTCGCTGATGAAGGATCAGGTGGATACCCTGGTCGCCAACGGCGTGGCTGCGGTCTATATCAACAGTGCCCTCAGCCGGGAAGAGATGCTGCGCCACTTCGCCGCCCTGCGCCGGGGCGAGATCAAGCTGGTCTATGTGTCGCCGGAGCGACTGCTGCAGCACGAGTTTATGGAACGGCTCGGTGAACTGGAGCTGGGCCTGTTCGCCATCGACGAGGCCCACTGTATCTCCCAGTGGGGCCACGATTTCCGCCCCGAATACGCCGAATTGGGCCGGCTCAAGCAGTGGTTTCCCCATATTCCGGTGATGGCGCTCACCGCCACCGCCGACGAGGCCACCCGTCAGGACATGCTGAGCCGGCTGAACCTGACCGATCCCCTGGTCCATATCGCTAGCTTCGATCGGCCCAATATCCGCTACACCCTGGTGGAGAAGTTCAAGGGCATCGAGCAACTGCTGCGTTATGTGGCCGAGCAGCCGGGGCAGTGCGGCATCGTCTACTGCTCCAGCCGCAAGCGGGTGGAGGAAGTGGCCGAGCGGCTGCTGGCCCGGGGCCACAAGGCCGGCAGCTATCACGCCGGCCTGCCCCTGGAGCTGCGCCAGTCGGTGCAGGAGCGCTTTATCCGCGATGATCTGGACATCGTCGTCGCCACCGTTGCCTTCGGCATGGGCATCGACAAGCCCAACGTGCGCTACGTGGTGCATTACGACATTCCCAAGAATATCGAGTCTTACTACCAGGAAACCGGCCGGGGCGGGCGCGACGGCCTGCCGGCGGAAGCCTTGCTGTTGTACGATCCGGGTGATGTGGGCCGGGTGCGGCGGTTGCTGGAAAACAGCGACAACGAGCAGCAGCTGCAGGTGGAGCTGTACAAGCTCAATGTGATGGCTGCCTTCGCCGAGTCACTCACCTGCCGGCGGCAGGTGCTGCTCAACTACTTTGGCGAATACCAGCGCGAACCCTGCGGCAACTGCGATATTTGCCTGGATCCGCCCAAGCGCTACGACGGTACCGAGGATGCCCGCAAGGCGTTGTCCTGCGTCTATCGGGTGGGTCAGGGCTTCGGCGTCATGTACGTGATGGAGGTGTTACGTGGTGCCGCCACTCAGCGCATCCGTGATCATGGCCACGACCGGCTGTCCACCTACGGCATCGGCAAGGACAAGAGCCAGGAGCACTGGGTCAGCGTGATCCGCCAGTTGATCCACTCGGGGCTGCTGGCCCAGAACATCACCCGCAACATGGTGCTGCAACTGACCGAGGCGGCCCGACCGGTACTGCGGGGGGAAGCCCGGTTACAGCTGGCGGAACCCAGGCTGGTGCGGGTGCGTCAAAAGGATAAAGGCGAGGCGGTGTTGAGCCGGGCCGAGGACAGGGCGCTGTTCAAGGAGCTGCGGCAGTTGCGCAAGCAACTGGCAGAAGAGGCGGATGTGCCGCCCTACGTGGTGTTCAGCGATGCTACCTTGACCGAGCTGGCCCGTTACCGACCCAAGACGGAGTCGGAACTGCTGGGGATCAACGGAGTGGGCATGCGCAAGCTGGAGCGTTTCGGGGCGGCCTTTCTGGCGCTGTTGCGCCGACAGGGCTAAGGTCCGCGTAGCGCGGACCCAGCGGGTATTACAGGCCGGCGTAGTAGGCGGCCAGATCTTCGATATCCTGGTCGGACAGCGGCTTGGCCATGGGCGACATCACGGGGTCGTTACGCTCGCCATCGCGGAAGGCTTTCAGTTGCTTGGCGGCATAGGTGGCTTTCTGGCCGGCCAGGTTCGGATACATGTCGATGGCGGAAATCCCTTCGGCGCCGTGACAGGCGGCGCAGACGGCGGACTTGGCCTTGCCCGCTTCCGCATCACCGGCGGCAAAGGCAGGAGCACTGAGCAACGCCATTACGGCGGCGGCTGTCATCAATTTATTCATCATTGAACTCCGTTATTGTAGGTAGACTAATTGCTTCCGAGGCTCCTTTACTGAGCCGAGGCAGTATAAAGTAAGCCATGGTGAAAAATAAAACGCGGTCGATGGGCATAGGATGAAAATGTGATATTAAGCAATCAATATGCAACTTTTGACTGGGCCGGCACGCGGACCGAGCCGACGCCGCTGCAGTCGCCTCTATTGCTGTTGCTGAATCGGCCGCTGGCCGAGGCGCTGGGCATGCAGCTGAGCGAGCAGCAGTGGCTGGACATCACCAGCGGCACCCGGCTGCTGCCGGAGATGGAGCCCTTCGCCCAGGTCTATGCCGGCCACCAGTTCGGCGGTTACAGTCCAAGGCTGGGGGACGGCCGTGCCCTGTTGCTGGGCGAGGTGGTGGCCCCCGACGGCCAGCGCTGGGATCTGCACCTCAAGGGGGCGGGTAAGACCCCCTATTCCCGTTTCGGCGACGGCCGGGCGGTATTGCGCTCCTCCCTGCGCGAATATCTGGCCTCCGAGGCCATGCATCATCTGGGCATTCCCACCACGCGGGCCCTGTGCCTGGTGGGAAGCGAGGAACCGGTCTACCGGGAACAGGTGGAACCGGGCGCCGCCGTGCTGCGCGTGGCCCAGAGCCACCTGCGCTTCGGCCACTTCGAGTACTTCTATTACCACGGCGAGGCGGAGCGCATTCCCGCCCTGCTCGACTATCTGATCGACACCCAGTGGCCGGATCTCGGTAAAGATGAAGCGGGGTACGCCGCCCTGTTCGAACGGGTGGTAGAGCGCACCGCGACCCTGATTGCCCGGTGGCAGGCGGTGGGCTTCTGCCACGGGGTGATGAATACCGACAATATGTCGATGCTGGGCCTGACCCTGGATTACGGCCCTTACGGTTTTCTCGACGGCTATGATCCCGGGCATGTCTGCAACCACTCGGATCATGTGGGGCGTTATGCCTACGATCAGCAGCCGACGGTGGGCTACTGGAACCTGCAGCGGCTGGCGCAGGCCCTGTCCAGGCTGATCCCGGTGGAGCGGTTACAGCAGGCGATGGATAAATACGAGTACGCTTTGCTGTCCTCCTTCTCTGAATCGATGCGACAAAAATTGGGCCTTATGGGGTGGCAGGACGACGATCCGGCGCTGTTCCGCGACATGTTCACCCTGATGGCGGCCCAGAAGGTGGATTACAGCTGCTGGTTCCGCCGGCTGGCGCTGCTGGCGGCGGAGGGCCCGCTGCCCGAGCCGTTGCTCGCCCTGCTGAGTGACGCCGGCGCCTGGGATGACTGGTTTTCCCGCTACCGGGCCCGGCTGGTGCAGGAAGGCCAGGATCCGGCGGAAAAAGTGGCCCGGATGAATGCGGTCAATCCCAAGTATGTGCTGCGCAACCACCTGGCCCAGCGAGCCATCGAGCGGGCCGAGCAGGGCGACATGAGCGAGGCGGCGCTGCTGCTGCGGGTATTGTCCCGGCCCTTCGACGAGCAACCCGAATTCGATGACTATGCCGCCCCGGCCCCCGAATGGGCCGGACAACTCTGTATTTCCTGCAGTTCCTGACGATGAAGACACTGACCACCGACATTACCCTGACCATGGACAATTTTCCTGCCTGGGCCGAAGGCCTGGTGCGGGTACTGGAGCTCGAGCTTGTCGAGCGGGAAGAAGGCGCCGATTATCACCAGTGGCTGGTGGCGTTCGAAGGCAGCCGGCTGTTGCTGTGCTTCCAGCACTATACGGATGCCGCCTGGCTGCAACCGCTGGGCGAGCGGGACCAGGACGTGGCCGACTGGCTGATGGAGCAGTGGAACCGGACAAGGTGAAGAAGGTGGACGGGTAAGGCGGCTGGCCGAAACTGGTGAGCCCCGATTTTTGTCTTTATATGAAGACAACATCCCGAAGAGCGGCTAAAATGGCGCCGCTCCGCATTCCGGTGCTTAAAAACAAGGCAGTTGTCAATTTCCGGCGTGGCCTTATACTGCGCCCGACCAGCCCCTTGCCGGGATGGGTTCCCTTACCCCATTAGTCAAAAAGGTGAACATACCGTGATTTCTTCCGCTCAATACCGCACGGCGCTGATCCGGCTGTCGTTGTTCCACATTGCCATCATTGCTGCCAGCAACTATCTGGTGCAGTTGCCCTTTACCCTGTTCGGTTTTCATACCACCTGGGGTGCGCTCAGCTTTCCCTTTATCTACCTGGCCACCGATCTGACGGTACGCATCTTCGGTGCCGGCATGGCCCGGCGCATCATTTTTTATGTGATGTTGCCGGCGCTGGTCAGCTCCTATGTGCTGTCGGTGCTGTTCTTCGAAGCCCGCTACCAGGGGCTGGTGGCCTTGTCCGAGTTCAACCTGTTCGTGGCCCGTATCGCCCTGGCCAGCTTTATGGCCTATGTACTGGGCCAGATCATGGATGTATCGGTATTCAATCGGCTGCGCCGGGTCAGGGCCTGGTGGGTGGCGCCTACCTGCTCCACCATTTTCGGCAACCTGGTGGATACCCTGGCCTTCTTCAGCCTGGCCTTCTACCGTTCGCCGGATCCCTTTATGGCCGAGCACTGGGTGGAAATCGCCCTGGTGGACTACGTGTTCAAGCTGGTCTTCAGCCTGGCCCTGTTCGTACCGGCCTACGGACTGTTACTCAAATACCTGAGCAGCAAGTTCCTGGGCGAGTCGCAAGCGCAGGTTCAGGCCAACGGCTAGAATCCGGTCAACGCCTCGATATCGACGGCTTCGGCGTAGGCGTTGAACTCGGCTTCGGACATTCCCCTGCCGCTGAGTTGCAGCAGGGTGGTATTGGCAATCAGCATCTGCAGTTCCCGGTTGTCGCCTTCCTCCTTGACCATGGCGGTATGAGCCCGGATGCGTTTTACCTTGTAGCCGCCCATGGCCGCCATGCTGGGGTTGGTAAAAAGCACGGCTATGGTTTGTAGCAGGGGCGAATCCTTGGTGATGGTGATGTCCAGGCTGGCGCCGCTCTTGTTGTAGTGGCGGGAGGCATTGACGCCGCCACCGAAAAAGGCGGCGGAACCGGCCTGGGTGTCGACGCTGTCAGCTTGCCAGCCGGGCAGGGGCTCCGGGAACAGGGTCCCGAGTTCCCCGGCCTGCTGTTGGCGGATCAGGGTGGCCGCATAATCGAATTGTGCCGCCGCCCGTGACAGTTCACCGGCCTGGTAGGCCTGTTGTCCTTCCTCTATGGCTTGCTGAATTTCCGTGTCGTCGGCCTGCAGCGTCAGTGGGAACAAGAGCCCCGCCAAAACCCATTTCATGTTCATGCCATCGGCTCCTTGAAGTGATGAATTTCCAGTGTAGCCAAGGACGGCGGCGGGCTTCCAAAAGAAAAACAGAAAAAAGCGAGGAATATGTTTGCAATTATAAATGATAACGATTATCGTTACTTTGCTTTCGGGAAATGACTTCCACTTCTTTCTAGGTGTAGGTGAAGACAGCTTGCGAAGGCACGACATTGCTCACATTGCTTCCAGAGTTTTCAGGCCGGCTTTATGCCGGCCCTTTTTTTACATTTCCAGCAGCCGTTTCACCAGCTTGCCGATGCCGGTATCCGCCTCGGCGATGTTCTCGGCCAGCATGTAGGCGGGGGTGGAGATCACCTTGTAGTGTTCGTCTTCCACCACATCGGTTACGGTACAGCCGATATGTTCTCCGCCCATGGCGGTGAAGGCTGCGGCCACGCCCGGCTCCGTGCCTATGGTGCCCTTGACCCCGGCCGGATAGGCGTGGGGGATCAGCACCGGAGCGATGCAGCAATAGCCGGCGGGCTTGCGGGCGGCGGCAAAGGCCTTGCAGGCGGCCAGCACCCCGGCGTCGACCGTCGCCTCGGCACCCTTGAAGGCGAAGTCGCACAGGTTTTTGGCAGCGCCGAAGCCGCCGGGCAGCAGCAAGGCGTCGAAGTCGTCGGCACGCAGTTCCGAAATGGGCTTGATCTGGCCCCGGGCGATGCGGGCGGCCTCCTCCAGCACGTTGCGGCTGCCGACCTGCTCCTCGCCGGTGAGGTGGTTGACCACATGGTGCTGGGGCTTGTCGGGCGCAAAGCACTGGTAGCGGGCACCGAGTCGGGACAGATGCAGCAGGCCCAGCACGGCTTCGTGGATTTCTGCTCCGTCATAGACGCCGCAGCCGCTCAAGATAACGGCAACTTTTTTCATATGGCTCTCCTTTTCGGCTTTAAAATTTGTGATCCAGCGCCAGGTGATCTGCCAGAACTATGCTAGCATTAATTCCGTTCAACATTTGTGCAGATCTTCTTTGCTGCCGATTTTCCACATCCCAAGATCACTTATCAAGATCAATATTTAAATTATAAACTACTGATAATCTTGTATTATTTTATTTTTACAAGATCCTGCTTCGATCCCCTCTTCACAGAGTTATCCACAGCACCGCCGGGCTCCGCCGTGGTGTCGGCAGCCCTGCTGTGGCATGCTAGCGGCCAACGTACCAACGAGAAAGACACCATGGTTGCCATTCCTGCCAAACCCCTGATCCTGGTCGATGGATCCTCCTATCTGTATCGCGCCTATTTCGCCTCCCAGCAGGCTGACTTGCGCACCAGTGACGGCCGACCCACCGGCGCCATCCGGGTAGTGACCAACATGCTGCGCAGCCTGCACAAACAGTTTCCCGAGTCCCGGGTGGCGGTGGTGTTCGATGCCAAGGGCAAGACCTTCCGCAACGACATGTACGCGGAGTACAAGGCGCACCGGCCACCCATGCCCGAGGATCTGCGCAGCCAGGTGGAGCCCATCCATGCCATTATCCGCGCTCTCGGTCTGCCGCTGTTGATCGAGGATGGGGTGGAAGCGGATGACGTTATCGGCACCCTGGCGCGCCAGGCCACCGAACAGCAGCTGGACGTGGTGATCAGCACCGGTGACAAGGACATGGCCCAGCTGGTGTCGGATCATGTGCTGCTGATGGACACCATGAAGAACAGTTTTATGGACCGGGAGGGAGTGATCGAGAAATTCGGGGTGCCGCCGGAGCTGATCGTGGATCTGCTGGCCCTGGTGGGCGACAAGGTGGACAACATTCCCGGCATGCCCGGAGTGGGCGAGAAGACGGCCCTGGCGCTGCTGCAGGGGCTGGGCTCCATCGAGGATATCGCCGCCAGCCCGGACAGAATCGCGGCCTTGAGTTTTCGTGGCTCCAAGACGTTCGCCGCCAAGTTCCTCGAGCACCAGGAGATGGTGCGGCTGTCCCGGGAGCTGGCGACCATCAAGACCGACGTGGTGCTGGAATTCGGCCCTGCCGAGCTGCAACCGGGCGAGCCGGATCAGGCAGCCCTGGCAACCCTTTACCGGGAATACGAATTCAAGAGCCTGTTGGAAGAGCTGGAGCGGGGCGAGGGGAACCCGGCTTCCGCCGAACCGGCGACACCGGCCCCGGAAACCGACTACCGGCTGGTGCTGGAGCAGGCTGAACTGGAGGCCTGGGTAGAACGGTTGAAGGCGGCGCCCTATTTCGCCTTCGACACCGAGACCACCAGCCTCAACTACCGGGATGCCCGGGTGGTGGGCGTTTCCTTTGCGGTGGAGCCGGGCCAGGCCGCCTATGTGCCCTTCGGCCACGATTACCTGGACGCGCCGGCCCAACTGAGCGAAGAAGCGGTACTGGGGGCGCTCAAACCGCTGCTGGAAGATAAACAGAGCATCAAGCTGGGCCAGAACCTCAAGTACGACGCCAATGTATTGAAGAACCACGGTATCGAGATGCAGGGTCTGGGGCTGGACACCATGCTCGAGTCCTATGTGCTCAACTCGGTGCAGACCCGGCACGACATGGACAGCATGGCGTCCTTTTTCCTCAACCACGACACCATTGCCTTCGAGTCCATCGCCGGCAAGGGCGCCAAACAGCTCACCTTCAACCAAATCCCGCTGGAGCAGGCGGGGCCCTACGCGGCGGAAGACGCCGACATCACCCTGCGGCTGCATCACCACCTGGCTCCCCGGCTGGCGGCCGAGCCGGAGCTGCAGCGGGTATTCGACGAGATCGAGATGCCGCTGGTGCCGATACTGGCGCGGATGGAATACGCCGGCGTGCGCATCGACAGCAAGCTGCTGGCCATCCAGAGCGATGAGATTGCCAAGCGGCTCAAGGAACTGGAGCAGGAAGCTTTCGAGCTGGCCGGCGAGCCCTTCAACCTGAGTTCCACCAAGCAACTGGGCGAAATCCTGTTCAACAAGTTGGAACTGCCGGTACTGAAGAAGACTCCCAAGGGGGCGCCGTCCACCGCAGAGGAGGTGTTGCAGGAGCTGGCGCTCGATTACCCCCTGCCCAAGCTGCTGATGGAATACCGGGGCTTAAGCAAGCTCAAGTCCACCTATACCGACAAGCTGCCGCTGATGGTCAACGAACACAGCGGCCGCATCCACACTTCCTACCACCAGGCCAACGCCGCCACCGGCCGGCTGTCGTCGTCCGATCCCAACCTGCAGAACATTCCCATCCGCACCCCCGAAGGGCGGCGCATCCGCCAGGCCTTCGTGGCCGAACCTGGCTACCGGCTGGTGGCGGCGGACTACTCCCAGATCGAGCTGCGCATCATGGCGCACCTGTCCCGGGACCAGGGTCTGCTGGACGCCTTCGCCCAGGGACTGGACATCCACAAGGCCACCGCCGCCGAGGTGTTCGGGGTGGCGGTGGAGCAGGTGACCGGCGAGCAGCGGCGTCGGGCCAAGGCCATCAACTTCGGCCTGATCTACGGCATGAGCGCCTTCGGCCTGTCGCGTCAGCTGGGCATTCCCCGGGCCGAATCCCAGGCCTACATGGATATCTACTTCGAACGTTACCCGGGTGTGCTGCGCTATATGGAGGAGACCCGTGAGCAGGCCGCCGAACGAGGTTACGTGTCCACCCTGTTCGGCCGCCGGCTGTACCTGCCCGAGATCAACGCCAAGAACGGTGCCCGGCGCAAGGGGGCCGAGCGGGCCGCCATCAATGCCCCCATGCAGGGCACCGCCGCCGACATCATCAAGCAGGCCATGATCAGGGTGGATGCCTGGATCGCCGGGCTGCCGGTAGACGAGGTGCGTATGCTGATGCAGGTGCACGACGAACTGGTGTTCGAGATCCGTGAGGACAAGGTCGAGCCCTACAAGGAGCAGATCCGGACCCTGATGGAGCAGGCGGCGATCCTGGACGTACCGCTGCTGGTGGAAGCCGGGGTGGGCGAGAACTGGGATCAGGCACACTAAAATGATAGCTGGCCAACAAAATTGTAAATATATTACGAAATTACTTTTTTTATCTGGTCAGCTGTTGTACAGTTTGTGACGTAGGGTACAGAGGTAAGGCGTTATGTCTTACAGACCTTTTATTTCACGTAATTGAATATGGCTGGCTAGGCCGCCCCTGGGATTTCCCGGGGGCATTTTTTTGTCTGCCGTTTGGCCCCCTTCCTTCCATTCCCCCTTTTATGGGATGGGAATGCCCCCTGTGATTGTATACAAGCAAACGTTTTTTGTTGCTTAATTACGTTATTCGATGGCGTGATTGAGGCTCCTGATTGTGGCTGGCATTTGCTGGCGGCCGTCGTTATTATCGGTCTGTATCAGTCGGGGAGCCGCAGGGCCGAGATGACACCGCCGGACCCGCTGCACCTGAGCCAGTTGATGCTGGCGCAGGACACCGAGAGCGAATTTCTGCCGCCGCCGGCTTCTGCGCCCGGGAGGACCATAAGGACATGCACAGCACCAAGCCCGTTATTCTCACCATCGCCGGCTCCGACAGCAGCGGCGGCGCCGGTATTCAGGCCGATATCAAGGCCATTTCCGCTACCGGCGGTTATGCCTGTTCGGTGGTCACCGCCCTTACCGCCCAGAATACCAACGGGGTAACCGCCGTTGAGCCGGTGTCCCAGAAGATGATCCGCGCCCAACTGGAGGCAATCTTCGGTGATCTGCCGGTGGCGGCGGTAAAGGTGGGCATGCTTGGTGACGGCGCCACCATCCGCACCGTGGCCGAGGCTATGCGCCGCCATGGTCCTGCCCATCTGGTGGTGGATCCGGTGATGGTGAGTGCCAACGGCGATCCCTTGCTGGCCGAGGAGGCGGTGGCGGTCCTGCGCGACGAGCTGCTGCCCCTGGCGGATGTGATCACCCCCAACCTGCCAGAAGCGGCCCTCCTCACGCATTGCGCCTTACCGACCCGGCTGGCCGAGGTAGAGTCCCTGTTTGCCGGCCTGGCCGAACTGGATTGCGCCACCGTGCTGCTCAAGGGCGGCTTTCTGCAGCGGGAATCGCGCAGCCCCGATTGGCTGCTGAGCGGAGGGGAGGTACGCTGTTTCGACGCCCCCCGGGTGATGACCATCAATACCCATGGCACCGGCTGTACCCTGTCGGCGGCCCTGGCCTGCTACCTGGCCCAGGGGCTGGCCCTGGAGCTGGCGGTGGCCTCTGCCAAGCATTATATCGACGGGGCCATCGCCGCCGGGGCCGCACTCCGGGTGGGCCATGGCCGTGGGCCGGTGGAACATTTTTTTCGTGTCTCTCCGCGGTCCGGGGTAACGCCATGATCCGGTACCGACTGCCTGGGTCAAGCGACCGGTGATGGCGCGGGTGTGCTCAGCCAGAGCAGGGTATTGCATGCTGTTGATATTGCAGCTGTGCCTGCTGTGGCCGGCTCCCTCCCTGGCCATGCCGCATTCGCCCCCGCCTGCGGTGGAAAGCGTCGCGGACTGTGACCAGGGTGTGACTGAGCAGGCGACGCAGGAACATCACCAGCATCACCATGATTGCCAGCTTTGTCTGGGCTTGCCCGTCAGTACGGTATCTTTTCCGCACTCTGCGGTCGAGTCCATTGCCACCCCAGTCCTCGCCGATATCAGGCTGGCACCGGAGCCCCTGGAACGACCGCCTCGTCTTTAACCCAAATCCCTGTTTCTGACTTTGTGATTTGAGGACAACAAGATGAAAAGACGTGATTTTTTACAGCTCTCCCTGACCGGTGCCGCCCTGGCGGCCCTGCCCCTGCCGGCCCTGCTGCGGGCCGATGAATCCTTTCTTTCCACCCTGGCCGAACTGCCCCGGCTGCAACCCGACGGTGAAGGGCGCTTTCAACTGACCCTGGCGCCGTCCCGGGTCGAGCTGAATGGCACGGCAACCGAACTGTGGCTCTATAACGGCCGACTCGGGCCGGTTCTGGAAGTCACCGAAGGCGACCGGGTGGAAGTGCGGGTGACCAACCGGTTATCCCAGCCCACCACGGTGCACTGGCACGGTCTTCGGGTGCCGGCCACCGAAGACGGCGGGCCCCACGACACCATCGCCCCCGGTGAGAGCCGCTGGTACCGCTTTACCGTGCCCGAAGGCAACGCCGGTTTGCACTGGTTCCATCCCCATCCTCACGGCCATACCGCCGAGCAGATTGCCCACGGTGCCGCCGGCCTGATCCTAGTTCGGCCCAAGGCATCGCCGCTGCCGGCCTATCCCCGGCAACTGCTGATGGTGAACGACCTGCGCCTGGATCAGGATGGCAGGGTTGCACCCCATACCATGGCGGACTGGATGAACGGCCGGGAAGGGGGGCTCCTGCTGGTGAATGGCGGCCGGCAGCCTGCCCTGGTGCGGGCGCCGGGCAGCGAGGAGCGGTTCGGCCTGGTTAACGCTTGTGCCGGCCGTTACCTGCATTTGCGCCTGGAAGGCGGCACCTTCTGGTTGCTGGGCACCGACGGTGGTTTGCTGGCGGCGCCCGAACTGCGGGATGAACTGCTGCTGGTGCCGGGGCAACGGGCCGACCTGCTGCTGGCCTGGCCCTCGAAGGGCGGGGAAGAGCGATTGCTGTTCAGCCAGCCCTATGACCGGGGCTGGATGGGCCCGGAGCCGGAACACTATCGCCGGCCCCAGCCCTTGCTGCGGTTGGTGGCCAACCGGGAGCCGGCGGCGACGGTGCCGGAGCTGCCGGACGATCTGGCGCGGATCGACTGGCTGCCCGCAGCGGCGGTCAGCCGGGAACTGGTGCTGAGCGAACTGATGCCGGAGGGACATCCGCATCGGGGCGACGCCGGCCATCACGCTCACGGCGGCCATCAGGGGCACGGCGAGGAGCAACAGAGGGAGCCGGCTGGCCACGGCGCCCATCAGGACCACGCCATGGCCGCCATGCCGGCCTCGGCGCAGCAGGCACTGGACCAGGGGCTGGCCTTTCTGATCAACGGCCGCGCCTTCGACATGGCGCATATCATGTTCACAGGCAAGGTCGGCCAGGTAGAGGAGTGGCTGCTGGAAAACGACTCCCATATGGATCATCCCTTCCATGTGCATGGCACCCACTTCCAGGTGGTGGCCGAGCAGGAGCGGGGTGGCGACTGGCGGCCACTGGCGCAGCCGCGCTGGCTGGACACGGTGAACCTCAGGCCCTACCAGAAGCTCAAGCTGCGCCTGCGCTTCGACCAGCCCGGCGACTGGCTGTTTCACTGCCATATCATCGAGCACGAAGAGCTGGGCATGATGGCCACCATCCGCATCGTCTGATGTCTTGCGGACTCCTTGAAAAGTCTGGTGGCTCCGGAACATCGGCAGAGCCGTTCCCCTGGTCCAGGGGGCATTTTTCTGTTGGCACCGCTGCTTAAGGCTTGTCACCTCCGCGCAGGCGGAGGTCCATGAAATATTGCACTGGACTCCCGCCTTCGCGGGAGTGACAACAGGGTATTCCGGCGGTTCGTCAGCAGTCCGGGGGCCGCGAGCGGCCCCGTCTTTACTTGCCTTTTGCCGGGGCGGCTTGTAGTATCGGTCGCCATAATAATGCAAAAAAAATCAATTAACTGATTGAAAGTTAATTAAAATACTTCCTTACTATAGTCTGCGCGTTGTGCTGTTTTTCCCCTCTTTTAGCTGATCCTGTCGCCTTGAATGGGCATTGAAAGGAGGCTTTTTGCCTATGCTTGTTGCTGTTATAGCGGGTTTTATTCTGGCCGCCCTGGTCCCCAGCCTGACGCCCCTGGCCGGTCGTCGCATCGGCTGGGTCCTGGCCCTGTTGCCGGCCACGCTATTCGGATATTTCCTGGGATTCTGGCCCGAGGTCACCGGCGGCGAAGCGGTGCTGATTTCCTACCCCTGGATCCCCAGCCTCAGCATCAGCCTCAACTTCCTGGTGGATGGCCTGAGCCTGATGTTCGCCCTGCTGATCACCGGCATCGGCACCTTCATCCTTATCTATGCCGGCAGCTACCTCGAAGGCCACAAGGACATCCACAAGCTGTTGATGTACCTGCTGGCCTTTATGGCCTCCATGCTCGGCCTGGTGCTGTCCAACAACCTGATTTCCCTGTTCGTGTTCTGGGAACTGACCAGCATTACCTCCTATCTGCTGATCGGTTTCAACCACGAGCAGGAAAAGGCGCGCAAGGCGGCGTTGCAGGGCCTCTTCATTACCGTGGGGGGCGGCCTGGCACTGATGACCGGTCTGATCATGCTGGGCTACCTGGGCGGCAGCTTCGAGCTTAACGAACTGCTGACCCAGGGCGAAGTGCTGCAGCAGCATCCCCTGTTCCTGCTCATGATGATCCTGATCCTGGCGGGCACCTTCACCAAATCGGCCCAGACCCCCTTCCATTTCTGGCTGCCCAACGCCATGGCGGCACCGACCCCGGTCAGTGCCTACCTGCATTCGGCCACCATGGTCAAGGCCGGGGTCTACCTGATGGCCCGGCTGCAACCGGCCATGGCCGGCAGCGAGGCCTGGATGCTGGCCCTGTCGCTGTTCGGTGCCGTCACCATGACGGTGGGGGCGGTGATGGCGGTATGCAGCACCGATCTCAAACGTATCCTGGCCTATTCCACCGTTATGGCCCTGGGCACCCTGACCATGCTGATCGGCATCGGTACCCCCTATGCGCTCAAGGCGGCCATGGTGTTCCTGCTGGCCCATGCGCTCTACAAGGGGGCCCTGTTTATGGCGGCC
Organism: Zobellella sp. DQSA1; assembly: GCF_041950555.1. GTDB lineage: Bacteria > Pseudomonadota > Gammaproteobacteria > Enterobacterales > Aeromonadaceae > Oceanimonas. The sequence goes on along the minus strand of NZ_CP169531.1, from coordinate 4,041,599 downwards.
GGTACCATCGACCATGAAACCGGCACCAAGGACGTGCGCGAGCTGGGCGGCCTGCGCGGCCTGATGCCGCAAACGGCACTCTTTATCTGGGTGGCGGCCCTGGCCTTGGCGGGCATTCCTCCCCTGTTCGGTTTTATCGCCAAGGAGCTGATGTTCGAGGCGGCCCTGGGCGCCCATGCCCTGTCCGGCCTGTTGGCCAGCCTGGCGTTGATCACCGCCGTCTGCATCGTGGCGGCCGCCGGCCTGGTGGCGGTGAAGCCCTTCTTCGGCGCCCTCAAACCGACGCCGAAAAAGCCCCATGAGGCTCCCCTGGCGATGCGGCTGGGCTTCAGCGTGCTGGCCTCTCTCGGCCTGCTGCTGGGGTTGCTGCCCGGCCTGGCCGAACCGCTGCTGCAGGCGGCGGTGGCCGCCGTGACCGGCGCGCCCGTGCCCGGGCTGGAGCTGGCTCTGTGGCACGGTATCAACCTGCCGTTGCTGCTGAGCATGGTTGCCCTGGTGCTCGGTGCTACCCTGTTCCGCTACTGGGAACCCTTGCACCGGCGGCTGGGAGCCGCTTCGGTGCTGGCCGGTTATGGCCCGGAGCGGGGTTACGACAAGATGATGGACGGCCTGGTGCGGCTGGCCCGGTGGCAGACCCGGGTGCTGCAGAACGGCTACATGACCAACTACATCCTGACCATACTGATCACCACCATAGCGCTGCTGACCTATGCCTTCTGGAGCCGGGATGCCTTCGTTTATTCCCTGTCCTTCGAAGGGGTGCGCTTCTACGAAGTCATCATCAGCATATTGATGCTGGTGGCCGTGGTATATGCCAGCGCCACCCGGCTGCGGCTGGGCGCGGTGGCGGCGGTGGGGGTGCTGGGCTTCTCCATGGCCATGATTTACGTGTTCTTCAGTGCCCCGGATCTGGCCATTACTCAGGTGTTGATTGAAACCCTCACCGTGATCCTGCTGGTACTGGTGCTGTTCCGCCTGCCCGGTTTCCAGGGCCTTTCCAGCGTGCGGGTGCGCCTGCGCGACGCCACGGTGGCGGGGGCCTTCGGCATTCTGGTGGCCATGATGGTGCTCACCGTCAACCAGTCGTCCCTGGGGGGAGGAATCAGCGACTACCTGATTGCCGCCAGTTACCCCGAGGCCCACGGCCGCAATATCGTCAACGTGATCCTGGTGGACTTCCGGGCCCTGGATACCCTGGGCGAGATCTTCGTGCTGGCGCTGGCGGCCATAGGGGTGAACGCCATGATCCGCTTCCGCTGGGAGGACCAGAGATGAAAACCGAACTGAGATCGGACGCTTCGCTGATACTGCAGACCGCCACCCGGCTGCTGGTGCCGCTGCTGCTGCTGTTTTCGGTGTTCCTGCTGTTGCGCGGCCATAACGAGCCGGGCGGCGGCTTTATCGCCGGCCTGGTGGCGTCCAGCGCCTTCGCCCTGTATCTGTTCGCCTTCGATGCCAGCAGCACCAAGCGGCTGCTGAAGGTGGAAACCCAGCTGCTGATGGGGCTGGGCCTGCTGCTGGCCTTGTCGAGCGGCATCATCGGCATGGTGCTGCACGGCCAACCCTTTCTCACCAGCCAGTGGTGGACCCTGTATGTGCCGGGTATCGGCGAGCTCAAGCTGAGCACGCCGCTGCTGTTCGATGTGGGCGTCTACCTGGTGGTGATAGGAGTGGTGTCGACCATATTGCTGTCGCTGGCCAAAGTGGAGGAATAATGGAAAACCTGTTTGCCTTTGTGATCGGTGGCCTCTACGCCACCGCCCTGTTTATGATGCTGCGGCGCAGTATCGTCAAGCTGGTGATCGGCCTGATGATCCTCTCCAACGCCGCCAACCTGCTGATTTTCACCGGTGGCGGCCTGGTGCGGGGCGCGCCGCCCCTGATCCCGGAAGGCCTCTATCATCCGGTAGGGGCCATCGCCGACCCGCTGCCCCAGGCGCTGATCCTGACGGCCATCGTCATCAGCTTCGGGGTGCTGGCCTTTGCCGTGGTGTTGATCCACCGGGCCTATGAAGTCATAGGCGCCGATGACATGAACGAGATGAAGAGCACAGATTCGTGAAAGCAGAAGTCATCATTCCCATTCTTATCCCCATGCTGGCCGGGGCCCTGACCCTGATTTGCTGGCGCTGGCGGCTGGTTCAGCGCTGGATTTCGGTCTTCTCCGGCGCCGGCCTGCTGGTGGCCGGCCTCTATCTTCTGGTGCAGGTTCAGGAGCGGGGCATACTGGTCAGCACCATGGGCGCCTGGCCGGCCCCCTACGGCATCACCCTGGTGGCGGACTTGCTCAGCGCCATCATGGTGCTGGTGGCCGGCGTCATCGGCTTTGCGGTGGCGGTCTATTCGCTCGCCACCATGAGCCGCAACCACGAGGCCTTCGGCTACTATCCGCTGCTGCACCTGATGCTGTCCGGGGTGGTGGGCGCCTTCCTCACCGGCGACATCTTCAACCTCTACGTCTGGTTCGAGATCATGCTGGTGGCTTCCTTCGGCCTGTTGATCCTGGGGGGCGAACGTTCCCAGATGGAAGGGGCGCTCAAGTACGTGACCCTCAACCTGATCTCCTCGGCGCTGTTCCTCACCGCCGTGGGCCTGTTGTACGGCTACGCCGGCACCCTCAACATGGCGGATCTGGCGGTGCGCCTGGCCAACGGCAGCCAGCCCGGCCTGGTCACGGTGATCGCCATGCTGTTCCTGGTGGCCTTCGGCATCAAGGCGGCGGCCTTTCCGCTGTTCTTCTGGCTGCCGGCATCCTACCATACGCCGCCGGTGGCGATTTCGGCGGTGTTCGCCGGCCTGCTCACCAAGGTGGGGGTCTATGCCCTGTACCGGGTATTCAGCCTGATCTTCGTGCAGGACCTGGGTTTCACCCACCATACGGTACTGATGTGGATGGGCATCTTCACCATGCTCACCGGGGTTCTGGGGGCGGCGGCCCAGTTCGAGGTGCGCCGCATCCTTTCCTTCCACATCGTCAGCCAGATAGGCTACATGCTGGTGGGGCTGGCGCTGTTCACCCCCCTGGCCATCGCCGGCGGGGTCTTCTACATCTTCCACCACATCATAGTGAAGACCAACCTGTTCCTGATCAGCGGCGTCATGTACCGCTACCATGGCAGCTACGATCTGGCCAGGCTGGGCGGACTCTACCGCTCGGCGCCCTGGCTGGCGCTGCTGTTCCTGATCCCGGCCATGTCCCTGGCGGGGCTGCCGCCCCTGTCCGGCTTCTTCGCCAAATATACGGTGATCAAGGCGGGCGTGCTGGCCGAGTCCTGGTTTATGGTCGCCATCGCCCTGGTGGTGGGCTTGCTGACCCTGTACTCGATGATCAAGATCTGGGCCGAGGCGTTCTGGAAGCCATTGCCGGAGGATGGCAAGCCCCTGCGCGGCGGCGGCGATCCTCACCGATACTTGTTGTATCTGCCGGTGGTGGGCCTGGCGCTGATCACCCTGGCCATCGGTTTCGGGGCCGAGTGGTTCGTGCAACTGGCGATGGACACGGCGGCACAGCTGCTGTCGCCGGAGCTGTATATTGAAGCGGTATTGGGGGTAAGCCAATGAGAGCCTTTGGTTGGAATATGCTGCTGGCCCTGGCCTGGGTCATCCTCTCCGGCACCTATACCATCAGCAACCTGGTGATAGGCATGCTGCTAAGCTACCTGGTGCTGGCCTATGTGGCGCGGGACAAACCCATGTTTGCCCGCTACTTCGGCAAGCTGCCCAAGATAGTCGGCTTTATCCTGTTTTTCATCTGGGATCTGATCAAGGCTAATGCCCGGGTGGCCTACGACGTGCTCACCCCCACCCACCTGATGCGGCCGGGGGTGATCGCCATTCCCCTGGATGTGAAGGACGACGGCGCCATCACCATGTTTGCCAACCTGATCACCGCCACTCCGGGCTCATTGGCGCTGGACGTGTCCAGCGACCGGCGGGTGCTTTATGTGCACATGATGTACCTGGAGGACGAGGCCCGCCAGTTGGCGGAACTCAAGGCCCTGGAGGCCCGCGTGATCGACTTGCTGGGATAAGCCTATGTTTGATATAGCCATTGTTTTGTCTTTCTTGTTTTTGAGCCTGGGGCTGGTGCTGGCGGCGGTGCGGCTGCTGATAGGCCCCACCCTGCCGGATCGGGTGGTGGCGCTGGAAGTGATCGCCTCCATGACCGTCGGTTTCATCTTGCTGTACAGTGTGGCCTACGACACGCCGCAGTTCATCGACGTGGCCATAGTGCTGGCGCTCACCTCCTTTATGGCGGCGGTGGGCTTTGCCCGTTACCTGGAGCGGGGAGGCCATCGCGATGATGACTGAACTTATTACCGGCCTGCTGATGTTGCTGGGCTCCTTCCTGATGCTGCTGGCCGGCATCGGCATCATCCGCATGCCGGATCTGCTGACCCGGATGCACGCCACCAGCAAGGCCGGCGCCCTGGGCGCCGGCCTGATGGCGGTGGGCTTTGCGGTGTTCTTTTTTGCCGACACCAGCGTGGTGGTACGGGCGCTGGCGGTGGTGGTGTTCGTGATCATGACCGCGCCCATCGCCGCCCATGTGATGGCCCGGGCCGGCTACTTCGTGGGCATCAAACTGTGGGAAGGCACCGTGAAGGACGTGATCAAGGAACGCTACGATCTCAAGACCCACCAGCTCGGCAGTTCTACCCGCAAACGGGAAGAAGACTGAGCGACCGAGGGCCCGGCCGCCGGCCGGGTCCTTCATCCCGCCGTGCCGTCAGGTCCTGCTTTACGTGCGGGACCGGCGCGACATCATCCAGCCGGTGAGCCTTTGCACCCAAGGCCCGAACAGCAACGAGATCAGGGCCGCGGCCGGCCAGGCCACGATAAAGGCGGACATCCACTTTTCAACGAAGCCCTCGATAAGCCCCAGATTGAGCCAGGTTACCCAGGCCGTCATCAGAAATGACAGCACCAGCGACATCAGCAGGGCGAACAGCAGGCGATGCTTGGGCGACATCTCAGCCCTCCAGCGATGACAGAGAAGTGATCTCGACCACTTCCGTGTAGTTGAACGAAAGATAGTGGCGGGTGTGGGGTTGGCTGAAATGCCGTTCCAACGCCTGCTCGTCTTGCCAACTTTCCCACAGCAGGAAGGTACCCGGCTTGTCCCGGCATTCCCGTATCGAAAAGAGCAGGCAGCCTTCCTCCCCACGGGTGGCGTGCTCCAGGGTGGCCAGCGCCGCCCTTACCTCGCCCAGGTTATCGGAGTTGGAGCGGATTTCGGCCAACAGATGGTGATGTGACATGGTGGATCCTCCTTTGGTGGTGGCACCATGTTAGCTTTGGCTGATATGTGTAACTATGCTCATCCAAACAAACCTATTTTACAGATACGTAATGATATTGGACGAACTGCGGTTATTCATCACGACCGTTGAAGCAGGCAGCCTGACCGCGGCGGCGGACCGGCTGGCCACGACGGTGGCAACCGTTTCCAGGCGGCTGTCGGCACTGGAACGGCGCTTGGGGCGCAGGCTGGTGCATCGATCCACCCGCGGCCTGACGCTGACCCGGGATGGCGAAGCCTACTTCAACGAGTGCGCGGCCTTGGTGCGGGGGCTGGAGGACAAGCTGAACGAGCTGGGGGCGTCGCTCAACAGCCTGGAGGGAAGCTTGCGGGTACTGGCCCCCGGCAACCTGGCCGCTGGCCCGCTGGCTCCGTTCTGGCCGCAATTTCTTCGGGCCTATCCCCAGATCCGGCTGCGGGTGGACGCCAGCAACGAAATGGTGGACATGTGGCAGGCCCAGGCCGACGTGGCCATTCGCATCGGGGCGATGGAGGACTCCACCCTGATCCAGCGGCGTATCGGCACCATCGGGACCCTGTTGATTGGCGACGGAGAGAAATGGCGGCCGGATACCCTTGAGGAACTGGCCGATATTCCCTCGGTGGCCACCGACGTGCTGGCCGACTGGCAGCTGCGGCACCAGAACGGCGAGCGGAGGACCCTGGCCAAGGCGCACCGCCACACCACCGACAACCTGGCCCTGGTGACCAGCATGGTGAAAAGCGGCGAGGCGATTGCCCTGGTGCCGGAGAGCGAGGTTTATGACGAACTGGACAAAGGCAGCCTGATCCGGCTGCTGCCTCAATGGCGGGGACAAGACAGGCCCGTTTACCTGGTGTGGCCGGCCCGGAAATCGGAGTCGGTGCGGGTGTGCGCCTTTACCGAGGCGCTGTCCGCATTTCTTGCCGAACAGCCCTGGTTTTCGCCGGTATTGCCTTGAGGGCGGGCAATTCGTGCCACAAAAAACATGATGGTGAACTTAAACCGCTGTTTGTTTAATTTGAAAATCCGATATCCTTAGACTCACAGACGACCGTACTGAAATAAGCAAAAAATGCAGATTTAAGAAATGCTGCCGGCATAGGGGAGTCCCTGGTTGATGGCGGTGCGTGGATGAGTCTGCCATGAAACAAGAGCTCCCTTTTCGAGACCCTTTCTTTCAAGAGACTCTCAAGAATGCAGAATGACGGTGTTTCAACGGTAACCGCAGCCCAAGAGGTGAAAAAAAGCTTCGCCATGCTGTTCCTGACGATTTTTATTCCTTTCGGCATGGGGCACTTCATCTCTTATCTGTACCGCACCATCAACGCGGTGATTTATAACGATCTGGCAACCGAGCTTCATTTACCGCCTGAAAGCATGGGGCTGCTCACCGGCTCCTATTTTCTGGCGTTTGCCGCGGCTCAACTTCCGCTGGGCGTCATGCTGGATCGCTATGGCCCGCGTGCGGTTCAGGGCCCCATGTTGCTGATTGCGGCGGCCGGATCGGTGATCTTCGCGCTGTCCCATTCCGAATGGGGGTTGCTGATGGGCCGTGGCCTTATCGGCCTGGGGGTGGCCGGCTCATTGATGAGCGCGATCAAGGCGTGCTCCATCTGGTTGCCCATCGAGCGCCTTCCGCTTTGCACCGCGTGCCTGCTCTCGGTTGGCGGACTGGGGGCCATGGCGTCGACGGCACCGCTGCATATGGTGTTGAACTGGGTCAGCTGGCGTGAGGCATTTATGCTGCTGGCGGTATTGACGGTGCTGGTAAGCGGCGTTATCCACTTTTCCGTTCGCGGCGCCTATACCCCGAAAGACGCGCACTTTGGTGACATGTGCCGGGCTGTCGGCCGCTTGTACCGCTCATGGACGTTCTGGCGGCTGGGGCTGTATTCGGTGTTTGCCCATGCCACTTACATGGCGATTTTGGCATTGTGGATGGGGCCGTGGTTGCGCGATGTTGCAGGGCTCGGCACGACCACCATGGCCAACGCACTGATGTATGGTGCCGTTGCAATGGTGGCCGGTTCGCTGACCTTCGGCTGGCTGACGGATTATCTGCGCCAATATGGCGTGCAGCCGATCATGATCTGTGGGGGTGGCATAGCGGTTTTTGTCGCTTTCCAGATATTGATGATCTCCGATACGCCGGTTTCCCCCTGGCTGATTACGGCAGGATTCAGCTTTTTCGGCACGGCTACCACCATGAATTACGCCATTGTCGCCCAGTCGGTCGCACCGGAGCTGGCCGGGCGGGTCAGCACTTCATTCAACCTGGTGGTATTTATACTGGCCTTCGCGGTGCAATGGCTGGCGGGCGTAGTGATCGGCCATTGGCAAAGCGTGGATGGTGCCTTCCCCGTGGTGGCCTACCAATGGTCCCTGGGGCTGCTGATCGCGTTGCAGATCCCCGGCTTATTGCTGTGGCTGAGTTTTAAACCCTGGCAACGTAGGCCAGTTATTCATTGATATCGATCTCCAGCAGTCTGAGCAACTTGATGGCGTTGGTTTGGGCAGACACCCCCTCCTTGAGCCGGTAACTGAAGCGCATTTTTTCCGGCGACTGTTCGTCGATATCTTCCTCGAAGTAGATACTGCAGCACAGCGGCAGCAGATCCGGATGAGTGGCCAGCGCGATATTGTGGGTGGTCATCATCCCCATGGCCTGCTGTGCGCAGAGTTTTTTCAATACGGCGATGATGGCGATATTGCGTTCTCGCTCATTGGTGCCCTTGAGCAATTCGTCCAGTAGGTACACCGGTTGTTGGCGGCATTGTTCAACACCGGCCAGTACCTCCTTTAGTTGTACCACCTCGTTCATAAAGTATGACTGGCCCTGGCTCAGTGAGTCGTTGGCCGATATCGCCGTGTACAGCTCACAGGGAGGGAGGCGCATGGCGGCGCAGGCCACCGGCCCGGCGGCCATCGCCAGTTTCAGGTTGAGGCCGAGAGCACGCATATAGGTGGTTTTACCCGACATGTTGGAGCCGGTGATGATGGTTACCTGGCCCGGCTTAAGGCGAATGTCATTGGCCACCGCCCGCTGCGCGGGCAGTAGCGGATGGACGGCTTGCCGGGCGTGGAGTTCGGGGCCATTACTGCGTTCAGGAAAGCACCAATCGGGATTTTCATGGGCCAGGTTGGCCAGGGCGCTGAGGGCTTCAAAACAGGCAACAGCATCCAGCCATAGGGCCACATGTCGAGCATGCTGCTTGCGCCAGTGCTGCAGCTTGAGGGCCACATGGAAGTCCCAGAGCAGCAGAGACTGCAGGAATATACAGGGAATGGCGTTAAAGCGCAGGCTCGAATGGTGAATGATCGCTGCCAGCCGACGCAGGGCTGGCCCCGGCCGCTGTGGTGATCGTTTCAGCGATTCTCTGGTTTGTTGCAGCACCTGTGCTTGATATTCCTTTTCTCCGATGATTTCCACTATATCGGACAAGCAATTCAAGGCCCCGGATTGCAAGTCGACGTTGTTGAAGGCCTGCCTGAACCTGCGCCCATGCAAGCCAAGAAAGCCCAGATTGAGCAACACCGGCAGGGCCAGGATCCAGGCCGGAGAGAGGCGGACGATGACCAAGGCCAGGCCAGCCAAAGAAAGCAGGGTCAGTAGCCGGCCCAGGCTCTTTGCCCGGGGGCCGATAAGAATGTTATCTGCTGTATCCTCGGCCCAGGATTGGAACCGGTGCAACTGGTGGCCCCCCGAATGATGGGGACTCCTGGCGTAGGCATATAACCGCTGGCGCAGATCCAGTTGCGGGGCCAGTTCCTGGATTGCCTGCTGGTGCAGTTCCAGCCGTGGCGAGGGGTTGCCTCGGCTCAGCCATTCGGCGAGCCGGGCATCGCCGAGGCTGGTCGACAGGTTAAACAGCAGTTGCCCGAGGGAGCCGGGGCCGTATAAGTTGAGGTCTTTATCCTGCAGGCTGAAATAGTCGGCAACATGGGGCGGGCAAGGTGTCAATGCCGCGAAGTCCCGTTTGATGCGGGACAGGCTTTCCTGGTTGAGTTTGCTCAGGGTATGGCAGTGCTGCAACTGCTCTTTGAGCTGGCGATGCCAGATGATCAAGGCGACAAATAGCAATACGCCGGCAGCCAGCAGCAGGTGTCAGATCCCCGGTGCTGATTGACGAAACAGCGGTTCGAGCAGGGGCAGCAGGCCGAGGAACAGCAGCAGCCGGCCCCACTCAAGGTAGCGCTGCCGACGATGCAGTGTTAAGTAAACCCGAGATACATCCTCGATGCGGGCCAGCCACGGGTTTTGATCTGGAGTATCAGGCCTTATTGACATGTTTCATTCTCTGGGTGCCCCGGTTAATGAGGAGAATCCGACGACAAGTGTCGTGTTCATTTGGGGTCACTATCAATTCTGATAGTTTACCGTCAATCAATTAGCTATCAATAGATGATTTTTTAGCGAATGTCCCTCTGTAAGCAGCACGGAAATATGGTATTTCTTGTATTCATTTAACTGTTGGTAGATTATGATAGTACTGCTTTGGTTTTGGAGAGAAGAAGCATGCCACCACAAGCAATTGGCTACTTTCCTCCGTTCAACCATGAATGTTTCACTTGTTATCCGAACTTCCGAACTGTTCCTAATGGTAGGTCATTCTCGGCAGTGGCCGGGTTAAGCTAAGTGAAATAATAGAAATCATGAATCGAGCAGCCTGGTATCTGATTGATTCTAGAACATCGTAGGATATAACTATAATAAGCTTGGAGGTCAAATCATAATGAAGCGGTTTCTATTATTAATATTTCTGTTTTCCGGCACCAGCATGGCGGAACTATCTGCTGATTTCTGGAAGTTGCGATATGATGAACGTGGCCTGCCATTAATAGATTCGCAGATTGCCGACAGATATCACACATTAATGCTAGATACTGGCAGTGGGGAAGGCTTGCATCTTTATGAACATAATTTAGAAGAGCTAGTTGCCAATCCAAGCCTGAAGGCTACCCAACAAAAACCTCGTCGGCTAATGGATGCGTCTGGTGGTGAAAATGAGGTTTTTGTATGGAAAATAAATCGGTTGCTCATTTCCAATATCCCTTTTGATAATGTTGAAGCTGTTAGTTTTAAGCCATGGGGTTTAACCATGGGAGACGAACAACCTAGTAGTGAAGTGCTGGGGCTTGGGCTTTTTCAGGATCGGCGGGTTTTGATGGACTTCAAAAACGATCGATTGCAGATGTTGGAACATCTGCCTTCAGATATTGATAATTGGTCATCCTATCCAGTAGAAGAAACAGAGTCAGGATTACGTATTACAGCATCTGTCGGCAACACACCTTTACATTTGATTATCGATACTGCCGCCAGTCACTCCTTTCTGTTCTACGACCGCCTACCTGCCGGCACTATTTTTTCTGGCTGTCGCGTTATTGAACCTGAAGCATCAAACTTAGACTGCAGAGTAACAAGAATCACTTTGACAGATAGGGAAGGCACAGTTCGTGATGATTTGGCTATTGTAACTGATGGCTCAACTCCTCAGGAGCTGGATTTTGATGGTCTGCTAGGCATGAAAATGATGCGGGGCCATCAAGTGATAATTGATATGCCTGAGCGCATGTTCTATATCAGTCGTTAGTACAATGGAAAAAGAAAAATCTATTTTTTATCCAGATGCTTTACAAAAAACATAACGTGTTGCTGTGCAAAAATCCATCATGGTTTTATGTCGTTACACCGTATGAGGAGCTGCCTCAACCGTTTCTTATCATTTGCTGCGGTATGTGATGGAACTTGTGAAGACGACTGCTTGGAAAAAATCATACTATCGGGGGATGGCCATGGGTGTAGGTCATGGCTGGATTGGGTGTGGGTGAAGACGAAATTTAGGGGAATGGACTGTTTGTGGAGCGCGGGGAGGCTTCAGTTGCGTGGCGGGTGAGATCGCGCGGTTGAAACCGCGCCTACGGGGGTGGTGCCGGCAAGCCCGGCGGGTTATGGCCGGGCTTGCCGGAAACAGGGCAGCGGGGCGGTGTCGGCAAACTTCGGTGGATCTAAACCGAGGCGATTTCTTCCTCGGTAAGGTGGCGCCATTCGCCTTCCGCCAGGTTGTCGTCCAGGCGGATATGGCCAACCTGCAGCCGGTGCAGGCCCACCACCTTGTTGCCCACGGCGGCGAACATGCGTTTTACCTGGTGGTACTTGCCTTCCTGTATGGTCAGCAGTACCCGGGTGGGGGTGAGCTCGTCCAGGGTGGCGGGCAGGGTGGGTTTGGGTTCGCCGTGCAGTTGCACGCCTTCTTTAAAACGGGCGGCGGCGTCCTCGGCCAGGGGCTCGGCCAGATCGACCCGATAGGTCTTGCCGCAGGCCTTCTTCGGCGAGCGGATCCGGTGGGACCACTGGCCGTCGTCGGTCAGCAGCAGCAGTCCGGTGGTGTCCAGATCCAGCCGTCCGGCGCATTGCAGGCCGTCGCGCAGTTCGGCCGGCAGCAGGGTCAGCACGCTGGGGTGGTCTTCGTCCTGGGTGGAGCTGAGGTAGCCCTTGGGTTTGTGCAGCAGTAGGTAGCGGGGCAGGCGCAGGCCCAGCAGGCGGCCTTCCAGGCGCACCTCCTGCTCCTTGACATGCAAATCGCCTTTTTTGACGATGATGCCATCCACCGTGACCTCGCCCCGGTGCAGGGCCTTCTTGGCCAGGGAGCGAGTGAGCCCGGTGGCTTCACACAAAAAGCGGTCGAGGCGCATCAGATCCCTTCACCTTCATCGGCGACGGGTTCGGCCGCAACCTCGCCCTGCAGCAGCCATTCGTTGAGGATGGCCTTGGCCTGGTCGACGCCGATGCCCTTGAGGGAGCTGAAGGCTTCCACCCGGATATCGCCGCCGAAGATGGCCATGGCTTCGCGTACCTTGAGTACTTCCGCCTTGCGTGCGCCGGACTTGAGCTTGTCGCACTTGGTTAGCAGCGCCAATACCGGCAGTTCGCTGTCGCTGGCCCATTGCAGCAGTTGCTGGTCGATATCCTTCAGCGGGTGGCGGATATCCATCAGCACCACCAGGCCCTTGAGGCTGTTGCGCTGTTGCAGGTATTCGGAGAGGGCCGCCTGCCATTTCAGCTTCATCTCCTCCGGCACCTTGGCGTAGCCATAGCCGGGCAGGTCGATCAGTCGCTTGCCTTCGCTCAGCTCGAACACGTTGATCAGCTGGGTGCGGCCCGGGGTTTTACTGGTCCGGGCCAGACTTTTCTGCTGGGTAATGGTGTTGAGGGCGGACGATTTTCCGGCGTTGGAGCGGCCGGCAAAAGCTATCTCCACGCCGGTGTCGGCCGGCATTTGATTGATGTTGGGCGCGCTGGTAATAAAGCGGGCGGCGTTAAAATTTATCTGCTTGTTATCCAATATGAATTCCCCGGGGTTCTGAACCCGCCTTGCTTACTTTCTCGCAAAATCGTGTAGAATGGAGCCGTTTTTAAATCGCATTGTAACATGCCCTTGCCGGTATGTGATCTGGAAGCTCTTACAACGAGAAGTCGGAACGTCATGAAAAAAATTGTTTTCACGCTAGCCTTAATGCTCGGAGTGGTCGGTGTCGCACAGGCCCAAGGCGATGCCGAAGCCGGTAAAGCCAAAGCCGCCACCTGTGTGGCCTGTCATGGTAACGATGGCAACAGCCCGACCGATATGTACCCTAAAATCGCCGGTCAACACGCCTCTTACCTGGAAAAGCAGTTGATTGAATTCAAAACCGGCGCCACCGGTGGTGCCGGCCGTGCCAACGCCATTATGGCACCCATGGTGATGGGGCTGTCTGAGCAGGACATGGCCGATCTGGCCGCCTTCTACGCCAGCGAAGCCATTACCCCGGTCGCCACTCCCGAAGAGGTGATCGAAGCCGGTGAAGCCCTGTACCGGGGTGGCGATCTGGAGCGTGGCATTACCGCCTGCATCGCCTGCCACAGCCCCCGCGGCGAGGGCCTGGAATCCGCCAGGTTCCCGCGCCTGTCCGGCCAGCACCCTGCCTACATCAAGGCCCAGCTGCAGGCTTTCCGCAGCGGCGAGCGTGAAAACGATCCCAATGGCATGATGCGTGATGTCGCCAAGAAACTGACCGACCAAGATATCGAAATCCTGTCCCAGTACGTGGCGGGCCTGCGTTAATTTAAGCCCATCAAGGGGGCCCGGGCCCCCTGATTTCTCTGGTTTGTCCATGTCTGCTCAGTCGCAAGACTTTCCCTGTCCCCTCTGTGGCCATACCAAAACATCTCTGTTTTGGCAGGATCAACGGCGATGCTATCTCCGTTGCCGTCGGTGCAGCCTGATTTTCGTGCCGCCCACCGAGCGGCTGGACGCGGCGGCGGAGAAGGCGGTGTACGACACGCACCGAAACGAGGTGGACGATCCGGGCTACCGGCGTTTCCTGAGCCGTCTGGCCGAGCCGCTGGCGGCGCGGCTGGCGCCCGGAAGCACAGGGCTGGATTTCGGCTGTGGTCCCGGTCCGGCCCTGGCGGCCATGCTGAACGAAGCGGGTTTTGCCACCACCACCTATGATCCTTACTATGCGGATTATCCCGAGCGACTGGCGCAGCGTTACGACTTTGTGACCTGCACCGAGGCGATCGAGCATTTTTACCAACCGGGGCGGGAATGGCAGCAATTGCTGGCCATGCTCCGGCCTGGCGGCCGGCTGGGGCTGATGACCAAGCTGGCCCGTGACCAGGCGGCCTTCGCCAACTGGCATTACAAACAGGACCCCACCCATGTCAGCTTTTTCAGCAGGGACACCTTCCTCTGGCTGGCGGCACGGGATGGGCTCGGTATCGAATTTATCGGTGCCGATGTGATACTTCTGCAAAAACCGGAGTCTGTATGACACGTATTAAAAAGACCCGCGCGCCGGGTCAACTCGGGGCTCGCAAGGAAAGTCGGGAAAATGCCGAGCAAAGCAGGGAGCGCAAGCGCAAGGCCAAGCGTAAAGGGTTGGCTCCGGGCTCCCGGCATAATACCGGTGACAGCGGCAGCCAGGGGGCGGGCCAGGCGGCGCCCAAGGATCCTCGGCTGGGCTCGAAAAAACCGGTTACCCTGGTGAAGGAGGAGCAGGCGGTGGCCAGCACCAAGCCTGTCAAGCCGGCCGGGCCCAAGGTGGCCAAACCCAAGGTCCTGACACCGGAGCAGGAACTGGACCAGCTGGAGAATAACGAGCGGCTCAACACCCTGCTGGATCGGGTGGACGCGGGCGACAAACTGTCACAGGAAGATGCCGCCTGGCTGGATCAGACCCTGGCCCGTCACCAGCAGTTGCTGGAGCAACTCGGTCTGCTGGAAGAAGACGAGGAGCCGGAAGAGGGCGACGATCTCTGGACCCGTTTTATGGATGCGGACCTTGATCCTGCGCAATACCAGGAGAAGGAAGATAAGTCATGATCTCACCCTGGCTGATGGCCGCCCTCTTGGGCGGCGTCATCATAGTGGGTCTGGCGGTGTATGCGGGCATTCTGCTGGCCAGGTTGAAACAGCAGACGCAACGGCGTGAGCAGGCCATCGCCCGGCGCAACGAGCGTATCCTCGACAGCATCCGTACCATCGCCATGGCGGTGCGTGACGATCAATGCAACCTGTCGGAAGGGGCCATTCGCCTGACCAACCTGCTCAATACCCTGCAGTTCAGCTCGCCGAAAGATTTTGCCGGCGACTATCCCGGCCTCTACGATCTCTATGACAGGGTCAAGGAGATGCCGACTCACGAGGCGCGCAAGCAGCTCAAGCGCAACGAACGCATGCGCCAGGATCTGCAGCGTGCCGGTTTTGAAAACGAGTTTGAAGCTCAGATAAAAATTGAGGTCGAGCGGCTGGCCAGCCTGGAACTGCCCGGTCGCTGACCCGGGGAGGAGGCAATGTCAGCAAGCATCGAGTGGGATCAGTCCCTCATCGAGAAATACAACTATTCGGGGCCCAGGTACACATCCTACCCCACGGCCCTGGAATTCAACGAATCCTTCGGCATGGCGGAGTTTGAAGCCGCCGCCGGGCGCTATCCCGATCGTCCCCTGTCGCTCTACGTGCACGTGCCCTTCTGCCACAAGCTGTGCTACTACTGCGGCTGCAACAAGGTGATCACCCGCCACCAGGGCAAGGCCGACATCTACCTGGACTATCTGGAACGGGAGGTTGAGCGCCTGGCGCCGCTGTTCGCCGGTCGCATCGTGACCCAGCTGCACTGGGGCGGCGGCACTCCCACTTTCCTGACCGAGCCGCAGATCCGCCGGCTCAACGGCCTGCTGCGCCGCCATTTCCGCTTCGCCGAGCGGGGCGAGTTCAGCATCGAAATCGATCCGCGGGAAATCGAGCTGTCGGTGCTGGAAGTGCTGAAGGAGGAAGGCTTCAACCGTATCAGCCTGGGAGTGCAGGACTTCGACAAGGCGGTGCAGAAGGTGGTGAACCGGGAGCAGGACAACGACTTTATCAAGGCGCTGGTCAGGCGCGCGGCCGAACTCGGCTTCGAGTCCACCAACCTGGACCTGATCTACGGCCTGCCGCTGCAGACCCCGGCCAGCTTCCACCACACCCTGGAGCAGGTGGCGGCCATGGGGCCGGCCCGGCTGTCGGTGTTCAACTACGCCCACCTGCCCAGCCGCTTCGCCGCCCAGCGCAAGCTGAACGAGGCGGACATGCCCAAAGCCGCCCAGAAGCTGGCCATGCTGCAGGACACCATCGGTTACCTCACCGGCCAGGGCTACCAGTTTATCGGCATGGATCACTTCGCCCTGCCGGACGACAGCCTGGCGGTGGCCCAGCGCCAGGGTGAGCTGCACCGCAACTTCCAGGGTTACACCACCCAGGGCGACTGCGATCTGCTGGGGCTGGGGGTGTCCGCCATCAGCATGATCGGCGACGCCTATTCCCAGAACCACAAGGATCTCAAGCGCTACTACGCCCAGCTCGACGAGCAGGGCCACGCCCAGACGGTGGGCTACGCCCTGAACCGGGATGACCGGCTGCGCCGGGATCTGATCAAAACCCTTATCTGCAACTTCGAGCTGGACTTTGCGCCGCTGGAGCGGGAATACGGCATCGGCTTCGCCGACTATTTTGCCGAGGATCTCGGGCTGTTGCAGCGCTTCGTCGACGACGGCCTGGTCACGGTGGAAGCCGGCGCCATCCGGGTGGCGGCCAAGGGCCGGCTGCTGATCCGCAATATCTGCATGTGCTTCGACGTCCACCTGCGCCGCCAGGCCCGGATGCAGCAGTTTTCCCGGGTGATCTGAGCGGTGAAGCCCGTCGTCGGCTCAAGTATTAGCGGAAGAGGCCCTGGCGATCAGCTCCGGTGTGGGGCCACGGACGATATCCGGGGCCGACTTGCCGTTGAGGTGCGCCAGCAGCAGGGAAATGGCCCGGGCCGACACTTCTTCCAGGTGCAGGTTGACCGCGGTCAGCGGCGGCTGGCATTGCTGCGCCCGCAGGCCGTCGTAGCGGGTCACCACCTTCACGTCTTCCGGCACCCGGTGGCCGGCCTGCTGCAGCGCCCGGATGGCGCCCACGGCGAAGGCATCCACCGGTGCGCAGATGGCGTCCAGCGACGGGTGCTCGGCCAGCAGTCGGCGGCAGGCTTCGGCTCCGGCTTCTTCGCCGCCGGCCTCCTCGGCCTTGGCGATCAGGCAGGGCAGGCCGCGGGCGGCGGTGAAGTCGCGATAGGCCTGCTCCACGTCCACGTAGGAATGGCGGCGCTGCTGGCCGATCAGCAGGGCGATGTGACGGGCCCCTTGGACCGCCAGGTGTTCCAGCAACAGCCGGCCGGTGGCCCCGGCCTGCAGATCCACGTAGGGCAGGGGAGGATCCGCTTCCGGCTGGCGGCCGATGGACACCACTGTGATGCCGCGCCGCCGCAACTGGGTGACCTGGGGATCCTGGGCCACCGGCTCGATGATGATGGCGCCGTCCACGTCCAGCTCGTCCAGCAGTCCCCTGGCTTCCGCCAGGGGTGGCACCAGCACCAGGGCCAGGCCCTGCTTTAGCGCCGCCTCTGCCGCGGTGGCGGCGATTTCCATCATGAAGCCCAGGCGGGAGACTCCGCCGGCCACCGCGAAAGGCATGGAGGAGAGCAGGGCGATGGAGTTGGTGCGGCCGGTGCGTAGGCGCTGGGCCCGCAGGTTGGGGCTGTAGCCCAGCAGGCGGGCCACGTCCTTGACCCGGGCCCGGGTCTGGGGATCCACCTGCCCCCGGTCGTTGAGGGCGTGGGAGACGGTGGTGCGGGACACGCCCGCCGCCTCGGCGACATCGGCGATGGTGAGGCGGCGCGGGCCGCCGTGCTTGGCTGAACTCATGGGGTCTCTGCGGGCTGAACGCGTATGCCGTCGAGTATACTCCTGGGCTGGGTCGGAGCCAAATCGATTCGGGTGCCGGCCACGGGTCGGCCGATTTGGCGAAAATACCGTCTTGACAGGGGGCGAGACCTGGAATAACTTTTAACCAAATCGATTTGGGTTTGTCAGTTAGGCGACCAAATCGATTCATCTCTGGAAACGTTGGCGAGAGATGGGGAACCCGTGCCGGACACATGGCGACGGGTTATTTTTCGCCCACCACCCAAATCGATTTGGGTGGTGGGGACAAGGAGCCGCCGGCGCTCGTTGCCGGCGGCATATGAATGCAAGGAGAATATCATGTCGGAAGTACACAAGGACGTCACCGCCCCGGTCGACGAAAAGCTGCCCCTGAAGACGCTGCTGGCATTCGGGTTGCAGCACGTATTGGTGATGGCGGCCTCACCCATTGCCTCCGTGTTCCTGATGGCCACGGCGCTGGATTTTCCCCCGGAGCTGACCATCAACCTGCTGAGCGCCACCTTTATCATCTGCGGTATCGGTACCTTGCTGCAGTCCATTGGCTGGCGCGGCTTCGGTGCCCGGCTGCCGTTCATCATGCTGCCGGGTGGTGCCCCCATAGTGCTGTTCATCCTCATCGCCCAGCAGACCGACGTGGCCACCGCCTCGGGGGCGGTGATACTGACCGCGCTGTTCTATTTCCTGGTACTGCCCGTCTTCAAGAAGTTTTTGCGTTTCTTCCCCGCGGTGGTGGTAGGCACCATGCTGTTGCTGGTGGCCATCAACCTGGTGAAGATCTCGGGCTTCCTGATCGTCGGCAAGCCCGGCACCGAGGGCTTCGCCGCCCCGCTCAGCCTGCTGCTGGCCTTCGCCACCATCGGCTTCACCGTGCTGTTCGCCCGGGTGCTGAGCGGCATGCTGGGGCAGTTGGCGATACTGCTGGGCCTGCTGGGCGGCACCCTGGTGGCGGTGCTGTTCGGCGCCTTCCATGTCGAGCACCTGTCGTTGTTTCCGCTGTTCAGCCTGCCGTCGCTGCTGCCCTTCGGCATGCCCAAGTTCGATCTGCTGGCCTCACTGCCGCTGATGATCTTCTGCATCATCTCCATGGTGGAGGCCACCGGCCAGACCATCGCCATCGGCGAGGTGGTGGACAAGAAGCTGGACCCGGAGAACGACGTGGCCAAGACCATCCGCGGCGACGCCGCCGTGTCCCTGCTCGGCGGCCTGTTCGGCACTTCGCTGATCATCACCAGTGGCGAGAACATCGGCGTGGTACGGGCCACCGGCATCCGCTCCCGCTACGTCACCCTGGTCTCCGGCCTGATGCTGATCCTGTTCGCCCTGCTCGCGCCCCTGGCGCGGGTGATCCACGGCGTGCCCGAGGCGGTGGTCGGCGGTACCGGCCTGGTGGTGTTCGCCATCGTCGGCACCATGGGCATCGACATGCTGCGGCGGGTCGATCTGCGCCAGCACGCCAACATGTACGTGGTGTCGGTGGCGCTGGCGGTGGGGCTGTTCCCGATACTGGTGCCCGGCGTCTACAGCCAGTTTCCCTCCGGGCTGGCCTCCCTGCTGGGCAACGGCGTCGCCATGGGCGCCATCACCGCCGCCCTGATGAATGCCCTGTTCCACTACCTGGGCAAGGGGCCGGCGCCGGTCGCCGCGGCCGAAGACCACTCCCGGCTGCAGAGCCGCTGATCTACCCGGGCAGGCCCCCTGGCCTGCCCCAGCCAATAAAAGGACAATCATGAAGACGCAACTCAATCCCCGCCAGTTCGAACAACGCTGCCTGCTGGCGCCCGACTGGCTGCTGCTGGCGGACGGCCCGGTGCGGGAGCACGCCATCCTGCTGGACGGCGAGCGCTTCGGCGCCGTCGGCCCCCTGACCGAGCTGCAGGCGGCCCACCCGGAGCTGGCGGTGACCGCCCTGCCCGGCAAGCTGATCATGCCCGGCTTCGTCGATACCCATCACCACCTGACCCAGGCCTTCGGCAAGGCGCTGGTGTTCGGCGAGCCGTCGGAGATCTTCCGCCGGGTGTGGGTGCCCATGGAATCCGGCCTGAGCCCGGATATCCTCTACCTGACCGCCAAGCTGGCGGCGCTGGAGGCCCTGCGTGGCGGCTTCACCACCGTCTGCGATGCCGGCACCCGGGCCAGCGAGGGGCTGGACGCCATCGCCCGAGCCACCACCGAGGCGGGGCTGCGCTGCGTGCTGGGGCTGGTGTGCAACGACAAGCGCGGCAGCGAGGAGCTGGCGCCGGGGCCCATACTGGCGCGGGCCGAGCAACATATCGCCGGCTGGCAGGGCCAGCCGCTGGTGACCCCCTCGCTGGCCGTGCCCATCCCGGAGATCGCCACCGATGCCATGCTGCACCGGGTGTCGGCGCTTTGCGCCGAGGCCGGCATCCTGTTCCAGACCCACGTCAACGAACACCTGGTGGCGGTGGAGCGCTCCCTGGAGCAGCGCGGCCTGCGCCCGGTGGAACACCTGCACCGGGCCGGGGCCCTGGGGTCCCAGGCGCTGCTCGCCCACGCCACCCTGCTCACGCCCGACGAGCTGATGCTGCTGCGGGACTCCGACAGCGCGGTCAGCTACAACCCGGTGGCCAGCGCCTGGAAGGGCAACGCCGTGGCTCAGGCCCAGCTGATGCACAGCCTGGGGATCCGCCTCGGCCTGGGTACCGACGGCACCCGCAGCGACGGTTTCCGGCTGCTGGATTACGCCGAGGCGGCCCAGCGTTTCGCCTTCGGCCTGGCGGTGGGGGACTCCTCCTGCGGTGGCGGCTGGCCCTGGCTGGAGCAGGGCACCCGCGGCGGTGCCAGGGTGCTGGGGCTGAACACCGGCGAGATCGCTCCCGGCCGGGCGGCCGACTTCCTGCTGGTGGATCTGGCGGTGCCCGAGCTGCTGCCGTCCTGGGACCTGTGCTGGGAGCTGGTGCGGCTGGCCAACCGGGATCAGATCCTGGGGGTGTTCGTGGCCGGCCGCCTGCGGCTGTGGCAGGGCTGGCCGCTGGACTGGGACGCCCGGGCCCTGATGCGGGAGGTGGACGAGCACGCCAAGGCGGTGGTGGCGCGGGCGCCGATCCAGAAAATCCATCCCGACTCGGGCCGGCATCGGCGGGAATGGGAAGCGCTACGCCCGGGCGCCGCGTCGGGTCCCGACGGACGCGCGTCATGAGCCCGGATGTCTTCGCCTGGATCGCGCTGGCGGTGGCGGCGGGCGCCTTTGTCCAGGGCGCCACCGGCATGGGCTTTGCCCTGGTGGTGGCGCCGGTGCTGGGGCTGCTGGCGCCGGCGTTGCTGCCGATCAGCCTGCTGGTGCTGATGTTGCCGCTCAATGCCCTGATCGCCTGGCGGGAGCGCCACGCCATCGATCTGCGGGGCACCAAGTGGATATCCCTGGGCCGGGTGCTGGGCACCTTCGGCGGGCTCTGGGTGCTGGTGGTGCTGCCCCTGAACCAGCTCAACATCCTGATCGGGGTGTCCACCATAGCGGCGGTGCTGGTCAGCTGGCTGGCCCCAGCCTTTGTTCCGGGGCGCAAGGCCTTCGTGTCCACCGGGGTGATCACCGGCATCACCGAAACCGCCACCGGTATCGGCGGGCCGCCCCTGGCCCTGGTGTACCAGCATATGCCGGTAGCGACCCTGCGTGCCTCGGTAGCCCTGTGTTTTTTGATCGGCGAACTGGTCTCACTGCTGGTGCTTGCGCTCAACGGCCGGCTGCAGGCCGAATTGTTGCTGCCGGTGGGCTGGATGTTGCCGGCGCTGGCGGCGGGGCTGATCCTGAGCCAACTGGTGCACCGCACCATCAACGCCCGTTTCCTGCGCCAGTTTGTGCTGGTGTTCGCCCTGGTGTCGGGAGTCCTGGTGCTGTGGCTGTAAGATAAAAGGCCTTGCCCTACGGGCAAGGCTTTGTTGTCCGAATAGGTGGCTGGAAGAGCCTTTCCTCTGCTACTACTCCCGCTCGGCGCTGGCGGTCAGCAGGGCGGCCCTTTCTGCGGGGCTGATAAAGGCCATCTGCAGGGCGTTTTCCTGGCACTGGCGGGTCTGGGCGGCACTGAGACCGGCCCGGACCGCCGCGTCGGTGTATTCGTGGCGCAGCTCTATGCCTTCCACCGCCGGATCGTCGGTGTTGAGGCAGGCGGGCACGCCTTTTTTCAGGAAGCGGTGGATGGGGTGGGAGGTGAGTGTCGCCACCGTGCTGGTCTGCAGGTTGGAGGTGAGGCAGGACTCGATGCCGATGCGGTGCTCGGCCAGGTAGTCGAGCAGGCGCTCGTCCTCCACCGCCTTGACGCCGTGGCCGATGCGCTCGGCGCCCAGAGCCTGGATGGCTTGCCAGATGCTGTCGCTGCCGGCCGCCTCGCCTGCGTGCACCGTGATGTGCAGGCCGGCGTCCCGTACCCGTTTGAAGTGGTCGTTGAACAGCTCGCCGGGAAAGCCCAACTCGTCACCGGCCAGATCCATGGCGATCAGCTTGTCCTGGTGGGCCAGGCAGGCGGCCAACTCCCGCTCGCAGGCGGCCTGGCCGAAGGTGCGGCTCATGATGCCGATGAGCTTGACCGGGATGCCGAAGTCGCGCTGGCCGGCGGCTACCCCGTCGATCACCGCTTCCACCACCCCTTGGGGATCCAGTTGGTGGTTCATGGCCATGTAGCCGGGGCTGAAGCGCAGCTCGGCGTAGTCGATGCCGGCGGTCTGCAGGTCCTCGACGTTCTCGTAGGCCACCCGGCGGCAGGCATCGTAGCTGCCCAGCACCTTGACGCCCCAGTCCAGCTTGGCGAGGAAAGACACCAGATCCGGGGCGTTGTCCAGCACCTGCACATGGGGGCGCAGCCCTTCCAGGGTGGTGGCGGGCAGTACCATGTTAAAGGCCTGGCCCAGGTCCAGTATGGTGGCGGGGCGGATGTTGCCGTCCAGGTGGCGGTGCAGGTCGAGCAGGGGCAGGCTGGGATCTATCATGGCATCTTCCTTTTCTGGTCAATGGGCCTTGCCGATGCCGCAGGGCGGACATCGGCAAGGCCCAACGGGGATCGAGATAAATGCTAATCCTCTACCAGACTGTCGTCGCCATGCAACTCTTTTAACTTTCGGGTCAAGGTATTGCGGCCCCAGCCCAGCAGTCGGGCCGCCTCCTGCTTGTGGCCCTGGGTATGGGTCAGGGCACAGTCGAGCAGGATGCGTTCGAACTCGGGCTGGGCGTCGGCCAGCAGGTCCTGCTTGCCCTTGGCCAGGGACTGCTGGGCCCAGTCCTTCAGCGCCTGGCGCCAGTCCTGGCTGCCGGTGTCCTTCTCCTTTTCCCGCTCCTTCTGCATCAGTTCGGGAGGCAGATCGGCGATCAGCACTTCCTGGCCCGAGGCCATCACCGTCAGCCAGCGGCACACGTTTTCCAGCTGGCGCACGTTGCCGGGCCAGGACAGGGACTGCAGGTAGGTCTGAGTGTCCGGGTGCAGGCTTTTGGCTTCCACCGCCAGTTCCTTGGCCGCTCGCATCAGGAAATGGCGGGCCAGCTTGGGCACGTCCTCACGGCGGTCTTTCAGCGCCGGCATATGGATGCGGATCACGTTGAGCCGGTGGAACAGATCCTCGCGGAAGTCGCCGTCCTCCACCTTCTTCTCCAGATCCTGGTGGGTGGCGGCGATGATGCGGACATCCACCTTGATCGGCTGGTGGCCGCCCACCCGGTAGAACTGGCCATCGGCCAGCACCCGCAGCAGCCGGGTCTGGATATCCAGCGGCATGTCGCCGATTTCATCGAGGAAGAGGGTGCCGCCGTCGGCCTGCTCGAAGCGGCCCTGGCGGATGCTGTTGGCGCCGGTAAAGGCTCCCTTTTCGTGACCGAACAGCTCCGATTCGATCAGATCCTTGGGAATGGCGGCCATGTTCAGCGCGATAAAGGGATTCTGGGCCCGGGGGCTGTGTTTATGCAGGGCGTGGGCCACCAGTTCCTTGCCGGTGCCGCTCTGGCCGTTGATCAGCACCGAGATGGAGGAGCGGGCCAGGCGGCCGATGGCGCGGAACACCTCCTGCATGGCCTGGGCTTCGCCGATGATCTCGGGGGTGTTGAGGCTGTCCGCGACCGGTATCTTGCCCTTGCTCTTGCTCTCCTTGATATGGGCCACGGCCCGTTGCACCAGGGCCACGGCGTCATCGATATCGAAGGGCTTGGGCAGGTACTCGAAGGCCCCGTGCTGGTAGGCGCTGACCGCGCTGTCCAGGTCGGAGTGGGCGGTCATGATGATAATCGGCAACTGCGGTGCCTGCTTGTGGATGGCGTTGAGCAGGGTCAGGCCGTCCATGCCGCCCATGCGGATATCGGACACCACCACGCTGGGCTTGCCCTGCGGCAGGGCGGCCAGCACGCTTTCGCCGTCGGCAAAACTGTGACAGCGGAAGCCCGCCTGGCCCAGTGCCCGCTCCAATACCCAGCGGATAGAGCTGTCGTCATCGACTATCCATACCAGTTCAGCCATACATGTCTCCTATCGTCGTAACGGCAGATAGATAATAAATTCGGTACGTCCGGGACGGCTCTGACTCTCGATCCGCCCCTTGTGTTGGTGGATCAGATCCTGGGCGATGGACAAGCCCAGGCCGGTACCACCTTCGCGGCCGGTGACCATGGGGTAAAACAGGGTATCGCGCAGTTGCTCGGGAATACCGGGGCCGTCGTCGATGATCCGGATTTCGGCCGCCAGCCGGTATCGGCGGCCCTGCAGCATGACCTGGAAAGCGGTGCGGGTCCGGATCTGGATATGCCCCCTGTCGCCCAGGGCCTCGGCGGCGTTGCGCACTATATTGAGGAAGGCCTGCTGCAACTGCTCCGGGTCCATCTCGAAGTCGGGGATACTGGGGTCGTAGTCCCGGCTCAGCCGGATGTCCTGGGGGATTTCCATCGCCACCAGCTGGCGTACCTGCTCCAGCACCGAGTGCAGGTTGGTGACCTGGCGCAGGCCGGGCCGCTGCGGGCCGAGCAGGCGGTCCACCAGGTTACGCAGTCGATCCGCCTGGGCGATGATCAACTGGGTGAATTCCTTGAGATCTTCCTGGCCCAGCTCCCGTTCCAGCAGCTGGGCGGCGCCACGCAAGCCGCCGAGGGGATTCTTGATTTCATGGGCCAGGCCGCGCACCAATTCGCGGGCGGCCTGTTGCTGGGCCCGCTGTTGCAGCTCCTGGCTGATCTTCTTCTGCTGATCGATAAGGCGCAGCTCGATCAGCGCCATGGTCCTGCCTTCCAGGCTGAAGGGGGTGACACTGACATCGACCCAGCGTGGGGCACCGTCGATCACCAGCTGTACTTCGCTGTCGGTAAAGCCCTGCTCGCTCTCGATGCAGCGCTTGATGCGGCGAATATCGAGGGAAATGTCTTCTACCACCTGATCGAGCTGCGCCTCCTGCAGCCGGCGCTTGCTCAGGGTCAGCAACTGCTCGGCGGCGGTGTTGGCGAAGTGCACCAGCAGGTTGCCGTCCACCACCAGTACGGCGGTGAGCAGATTGTCGATGATTGCTTTGGTGCTTATCTGAGATTCCAACACCGTGTTGCCCCCTTTTTGGCATTTGCACCACTATGGTGCGCTTATTCTAACTCCGATCATCACGCATTGCTGCTTGGTGGTGCGTCCTGCCCGGCTTGCTCCGCTTCGGTGCGAGACGGAACAAGGCTTGTCCTGTTAGACACTGCAAAAAGCTTGCCGACTTGGAAAGGTCGCAGGAATCCCTTGAATATCATTGTTAGCAAGAACATAATTAGCATGCTAATTAAATACGTGGGGGACTTATGAAAACCTTGGGAATGGCGCTGGCCTGCCTGGTGCGGCAATGGCGCTGGGTGAACGACGAGCGCCTGAAACCGTTGGGGCTGACCCAGAGCCGCTGGATTACCCTGTCTCACCTCAAGCTGGAAGACGGCATCCTGCAGCATCAGCTGGCGCGCCGGGTGGGGGTAGAGCACCCGTCCCTAGTGCGCACCCTGGACGGCCTGGAACAACAGGGGCTGGTGGAGCGCCGGCCCTGTCCCAGCGATCGGCGGGGTAAGCGGGTCTATCTCACCCCTGCGGCCGGGCCCGTGCTGGCACAGATGGACGAGGTGTTGGACGACACCCGCCGCCAGGTGCTGGCCGGCCTCAGTGAGCAGGAAATTCGTGAGTTCAACCGGATGATTGAACATCTCAACCAAAATCTGCAAGGGATCGGCATGGATATATCCGCAGCAACGACGAGGTAAGCAGGTGACGCCGGAGCAAAGTTTCAGCCGTTGGGTCCAGGTGGCCCTGGGCATTTTCATCCTCAGTTTCGGCTACTTCGTGCTGGCCGACAACTACGCCCCCATGACGCCCCAGGCCCAGGTACAGCGTTACGTGGTGCCGGTGGCGCCGCGGGTGGCGGGGCAGGTCAGTCGGGTATGGGTCGAGAGCAACCAGCCGGTGGCGGCCGGCGATCCGCTGTTCGAGCTGGACGACAGCGACTACCGGCTGGCGCTGGAGCGGGCCGAACTGGATCTGGGGCTGGCCGAAACCGAGCTGGAACGGCAAGGGGCCGCGGTGCGGGCGGCCGAGTCCCAGCTCGAGCAGCAACGGCTGCAAGCGCAGGAGCTGGAACGGGAAGCGCGGCGGCTGGGTCGGTTGCAGCGGGGCGGCCATATGTCGGTCCAGCAACTGGAGCAGGCACAAAACCTGGCGGCCCAGGCTCACAGCGGGCTGTTGTCTGCCGAAGCCCGGCTGCAGGAAGTCCGGCAGGGGGGGCGGGCGGCCGAGGTTGGGCTGCGCCAGGCGGAAAACGCCCGGGTGCAGGCGCGGCTGGCACTGTCCCGCACCCGGGTGAGGGCGGAGGTGGCGGGACGCATCGGCAACCTGCAACTGAAGGAAGGCAATTATGCCCAGGCCGGTGCTCCGCTGCTGGCGCTGGTGTCGGAGCAAGCCTGGGTGACGGCGGATCTGCGCGAGAAGAGCCTGCGCCATGTGGCCGCCGGCACCGCGGTGGGCATCGTCTTCGATGCCCTGCCGGGCGAGGTGTTCCGGGGCCATGTCGAAAGTATCGACAGCGGGGTGCGGGAAGGCCAGCAGGCGGCCGACGGCCAACTGGCCCAGCCGGTGAACTCAGACCGCTGGGTGCGGGATGCCCAGCGGCTGCGGATACAAATCGGGCTGGATGATCCCTTGCCGGCCCTGGCCACCGGCGCCAAGGCCACGGTGCAGCTGTTCCCGACTGAAAACTGGCTGTTCCGCACCATGGCTCGGCTCCAGCTGTGGCTGGTGAGCCAGTTGCGCTATCTCTACTAGGGGGAGCGATGGAACTGAGCGGAGACAAGCTGCGCGGCTGCCTGCGTATCGCTTTCGGCAGCGCCGCCGGCATGCTGGTGGCCAAGGTGATGGGCTGGAACTTCGGGGTGTTCTTTACCGTCTATCCCATGCTGCTGCTGGGCATGGTGCCGGTGCTGAACCGTTTCGTGGTGCTGCAGTTCGTCGGCTCGGCCCTGCTGAGCTCGCTGGAGATCATGCTGTTGCCGGGCCTGCTGGGGCACTGGCCGCCAGGCTATACGGTGGTGGTGTTCTGTCTCTTCCTGGGGCGTTTCCTGCTGATGGCCAGGGGGCCGCTGATGCTGTTCGGGGCCTCGGGCTGCGTCAGCCTCAGCATCATGCTGCATTTCGCCAGCTACCGGCAGTTCGATCTGGCGGACATGGCGGCGAGCAACATCATGGCCGCGCTGCTGTCGGTGGCGCTGGCCTATGTGGCCTACGGCCTGTTGCCCAACAAGGCGCCGGCCCAGCCCAGGGCGCTGCCCGCCAAGAGCGACAATATCATCCGCCATCAGGCGCTGCTGGGCGCCACGGTGGCGACCCTGAGCTTCGTGGTGTTCCAGAGCGTCAATCTGGTGGATTCCCTCTCGGCCCAGGTGGCGACGGTGCTGATCCTCTTTCCCATGAGCTTCGCCGGGGCGGTGCAGTCCGGCCGGCAGCGCTGCATCGGCACTCTGCTCGGCTGCGCCCTGGGCATGCTGTTCCAACTGCTGCTCTACGACCATTACCACAACCTGCTGCTGCTGGGGTTGGCTTTCTGGATCTGCGCCATGCTGTTCGCCCGGGTGCACGCCCGGGAGCCGATGCCGGGCGTCGGCTTCGCCGGCCTCACCACCATCGGTATCCTGTTCGGCCAGTATGTGACCCCCGAGCACGATCTCATGTTCAGCGCCCTCTACCGCTTCACCTCCATGACGGTGGCCATATTGCTGACCCTGTGCTGCGTCTATGTGGTGCACAAGCTGCTCAACCTGTTTCCTTCGACCCGGCACCAGGTTTTATAAGCTGTCAGCCTGACTTTTAGTCACAAGTCCGGCTGTCTGATTTAACACAGAGCAGAGGCAACAGGGCCATCTCCGCCGGCGCGGCGGAGCCCCCATGGATGGGTTTACGGCGTGCCGGGGGAGTAGTGTCCTTTGGCCGACGCTTGGCACCTTATCATCAACAAAAACTTGTGACTAAGAGTCAGGCTGGAAGCTAGAAGTAAAAACAAAAAAGACCCGGGATGACCCGGGCCTTTTCACTTCTGGCTTCCAGCTTATCGCTTCAAGCTTAAACGGAGTAGTACAGGTCGAACTCCAGCGGGTGGGTCGCCATGTTGATGATCTCGGCTTCTTTACGCTTGAGTTTGATGTAGGCGTCGATGAACTCGTCGCTGAATACGCCACCACGGGTCAGGAACTCGCGGTCCTTGTCCAGGCAGTCCAGGGCGTTGTCCAGAGACACGGCCACGGTCGGGATCTCGGCGGCTTCTTCGGCCGGCAGATCGTACAGGTCCTTGTCCATGGCGTCGCCCGGGTGGATCTTGTTCTGGATACCGTCCAGGCCGGCCATCAGCAGGGCGGAGAAGGCCAGGTAGGGGTTGGCAGCCGGATCCGGGAAACGGGTCTCGATACGGCGGGCCTTGGGCGAACCCACCAGCGGGATACGGATGGAAGCGGAGCGGTTGCGGGCGGAGTAGGCCAGCATGACCGGGGCTTCGAAGCCGGGCACCAGACGCTTGTAGGAGTTGGTGGACGGGTTGGTGATGGCGTTCAGGGCACGGGCGTGCTTGATGATACCGCCGATGTAGTACAGGGCCAGTTCGGACAGGCCGCCGTACAGGTCGCCGGCGAACAGGTTTTCACCGTTCTTGGCCAGGGACTGGTGCACGTGCATGCCGGAACCGTTGTCGCCGACCAGGGGCTTGGGCATGAAGGTCGCGGTCTTGTTGAACGCGTGAGCCACGTTGTGAACCACGTACTTGTAGATCTGGATCTCGTCGGCTTTCAGGGTCAGAGTGTTGAATTTACAAGCAATTTCGTTCTGGCCGGCGGTGGCGACTTCGTGGTGGTGAGCTTCAACCACCAGGCCCATCTCTTCCATGATCAGACACATGGCAGAGCGGATGTCTTGGGAAGAATCAACCGGGGCAACCGGGAAATAGCCGCCTTTCACGCCCGGACGGTGACCCTTGTTGCCTTCCGCATAGTCACGGCCAGAGTTCCATTTGGCTTCTGAGTCGTCAATCTTGAAGAAGCTGCCGGCCATGTCGGTGTGGAAGCGGACGTCGTCGAACATGAAGAATTCGGGCTCGGGACCGATCAGCACGGTGTCGGCGATGCCGGTGGACACCAGATATTCTTCGGCGCGACGGGCGATGGAGCGCGGGTCACGGTCGTAGCCCTGCATGGTGCTCGGCTCGAGTACGTCACAGCGGATGTTCAGGGTGGCGTCTTCGGTGAAAGGGTCCATTACGGCAGTAGCAGGATCCGGCATCAGCACCATGTCAGACTCGTTGATGGTCTTCCAGCCGCCGATGGAGGAGCCATCGAACATTTTGCCGTCTTCAAAGAAATCTTCGTTGATTTGGTTGACCGGAATACTGACGTGCTGCTCCTTACCTTTGGTATCGGTAAAACGCAGATCGATGAATTTGACATCGTGTTCCTTGATCATGGCCAGTACGTTTTCTGCTGACATGGATTTCGACCTCCAAAAATAATCATCCTAGGGTCTGATGAACAAATTCATCAGTTGCCAAAACACAAAGCGAAAACTGTGCCAAATCGTCAAATGCTTGTCACAGTTATGTTTTATTCTGCTACGACATCGCCAGACAGCAAGGTTATGCACCACGCTGGTGCGCTCGTGGATCTTTTTGGTGCACGATGCCGTTGGCACTTCCCATCATGGTGCATCGGCTGCTGCTTGGGAAGCCACCCAACAGTAATTTTCAATTATGCTAGGCAGATCCGGGGTGGCCGAGTAAAATGACCGACCATTTTTTACCCACCCCGGTATTTTTGAGGCAGGAATGTTAGAAAATTTACGTAATATCGCCATCATCGCGCACGTTGACCATGGCAAAACCACCCTGGTGGACAAGCTGCTGCAGCAGTCCGGCACCCTGGAATCCCGTGGTGAAGCCGAAGAGCGGGTCATGGACTCCAACGATCTCGAGCGGGAGCGCGGCATTACCATTCTTGCCAAAAACACCGCCATTCGTTGGAACGACTACCGCATCAACATCGTTGACACCCCCGGACACGCCGACTTCGGTGGTGAAGTGGAGCGGGTGATGTCGATGGTGGACTCGGTGCTGCTGCTGGTGGACGCCCAGGAAGGGCCCATGCCGCAGACCCGCTTCGTGACCCAAAAAGCCTTTGCCCAGGGGCTGAAGCCCATCGTGGTGATCAACAAGGTGGACAAGCCCGGTGCCCGTCCGGACTGGGTGATGGATCAGGTATTCGATCTGTTCGACAACCTGGGCGCCACCGACGACCAGCTCGACTTCCAGGTCGTTTATGCCTCCGGTCTGAACGGCTGGGCTTCACTCGATGCCGACACCCCGGCCGAGGACATGACCGCCCTGTTCCAGACCATCGTCGATCAGGTGCCGGCACCCGACGCGGATCTGGAGGGCTCGCTGCAGATGCAGATCTCCCAGCTCGACTATTCCTCCTACGTGGGGGTTATCGGCATCGGCCGGATCAAGCGCGGCAGCGTCAAGGTCAACCAACAGGTCACCGTGGTGGGTGCCGACGGCAAGACCCGCAACGGCAAGATCGGCCAGGTCATGGGCTATCTGGGTCTGAAGCGTCACGAAGTCACCGAAGGCAATGCCGGCGACATCGTGGCCATTACCGGCCTGGGTGAACTTAAAATTTCCGATACCGTCTGTGCCCAGGGTGCCGTTGAAG
This sequence comes from Zobellella sp. DQSA1, assembly GCF_041950555.1. Lineage (GTDB taxonomy): Bacteria > Pseudomonadota > Gammaproteobacteria > Enterobacterales > Aeromonadaceae > Oceanimonas. The sequence goes on along the minus strand of NZ_CP169531.1, from coordinate 4,010,854 downwards.
CCCTGCCGCCGCTGTCGGTGGACGAGCCCACCGTGACCATGACCTTCCAGGTCAACACCTCGCCCTTCGCCGGCCTGGACGGCAAGTACGTGACGTCCCGCAACATCATGGAACGGCTGAAGCAGGAACTGGTGCACAACGTGGCACTGCGGGTGGAAGAAACCGGGGATCCCGACAAATTCCGCGTGTCCGGCCGGGGTGAACTGCACCTGGGTATCCTGATCGAAAACATGCGTCGGGAAGGTTTCGAGCTGGCGGTATCCCGCCCCGAGGTGATCCTGAAGGAAGAAGACGGCGTCAAGATGGAGCCCTTCGAAAACCTGACCGTGGACGTGGAAGAAAGCAGCCAGGGCTCGGTGATGGAGAAGCTGGGCGAGCGCAAGGCCGAGATGACCAACATGGTGCCGGATGGCAAGGGCCGGGTGCGTATCGACTTCGTGATCCCCAGCCGGGGCCTGATCGGCTTCCAGACCGAGTTTATGACCCTGACTTCCGGCTCCGGCCTGATGTACCACAGCTTCGATTATTACGGCCCGCACAAGGGCGGTAATATCGGCCAGCGCAACAACGGCGTCTTGATCTCCAATGGCAAGGGCAAGGCCCTGGCCTACGCCCTGTTCAACCTGCAGGACCGCGGCCGGCTGTTTATCGAGCACGCCACCGAGGTATACGAAGGCATGGTGATCGGTATTCACAACCGTTCCAACGATCTGACCGTGAACTGCCTCAAGGGCAAGCAGCTGACCAACATCCGTGCCGCCGGCACCGACGAGGCGCTGACCCTGGTGCCGCCGATCAAGATGACCCTGGAGCAGGCGCTCGAGTTCATCGATGACGACGAACTGGTCGAAGTCACCCCGAACCACATTCGTATCCGTAAGCGTTTGCTGACCGAAAACGAGCGCAAGCGCGCCGGTCGGGCATAAATCTTACCTTGTCGACAAGGGCGCTGCGGCGCCCTTTTTGTTGGCGGTTAAAGGTAGTGCTCATCTCCGCGTGGGCGAAGAGCCATGACAGTTTGCGCTGGACTCACGCCTTCGCGGGAGTGACCACATCAAGCTCCCAAGGTTTGTCAGCCGGCTGCGAGGGCTCCGCCACCGGCCGGTGCATATCCGACTGGCACTGCACCCGCCTGATTTGCCACAATAAGCGTTCATTTCCAGCGAAACAGGATCACCCATGAGCAATGTTGTCGCGCGCATCGAACATCGCCTGCGTTTTATCCGGGAGCACGGCTTCGATTTCGGCCGCTTCGTACTGAAACGAGCCCAACAGGACCGGCTGACGGTGACCGCCGGTTATCTGGCCTATATCACCCTGCTGTCACTGGTACCGCTGATCGCCGTGGTGTTCGCCATGATGTCGGCCTTTCCCATGTTTGCCGAGCTCAGAGACACCATCCAGAATTTCGTGTTCGCCAACTTCGTGCCCGCCGCCGGTGACGTGGTGCAGCAGCATATCCAGGGCTTTGTGGACAACGCCTCGCGCATGACGGCGGTGGGGGTGGCGGCACTGGCGGTCACCGCCATGCTGCTGATCTCCGCCATCGATCAGAACTTCAACCATATCTGGCGGGTCACCCAGAAACGGCGCTGGTCGGTGGCCTTTTCCACCTACTGGATGATACTGACCCTGGGCCCGATCCTGGCCGGCGCCAGCCTGGCGATGAGTTCCTACGTCACCTCGATGCGTTTCTTCCAGGGGGACGATTTCCTCGGCCTGGGAGCCCTGTTGCTGAGCTCACTGCCGTTTTTTCTCTCCACCCTGATGTTTGTGGTGTTCTATATGGTAGTGCCCAATATCCGGGTACGCTTCAGCCACGCCATCTGCGGCGCCCTGGTGGCGGCGACCCTGTTCGAACTGGCCAAACGCGGCTTTGCCTTCTACATCACCCAGTTTCCCTCCTACCAAGCCATCTACGGTGCCCTTGCCACCATTCCCATCCTGTTCGTCTGGATCTACCTGAGCTGGCTGATCGTGTTGCTGGGCGCCGAACTGACCGCCAGCCTCGGTGACTACGAGCACAGCCAGGGGCTAAGCTTTAAGGCAGACGACAGCAACCCGGCAGAGGATGAGTGCTGATGCGAACCCTGTATCCGACCATTGCCGCCAACCGGCAGCAGTGGCTGCAAGTATCCGAACGACACCGGATTTACGTGGAAGAAAGCGGCAATCCGCTCGGCATTCCGGTGCTGCTGGTGCACGGTGGCCCCGGGGCCGGTACCAGCCCTGAACACCGGCGCTTCTTCGATCCCGAACGCTACCGCATCATACTGTTCGACCAGCGTGGGGCCGGGCAATCCGAGCCTCATGCCGAGCTGGCCGACAACCATACCCAGGCCCTGATCGCCGATATGGAGCAGATCCGTGAACATCTGGATGTGGAATCCTGGCTGCTGTTCGGTGGATCCTGGGGCTCGACCCTGGCGTTGTGCTACGCCATCGCCCATCCCGAACGGGTGCGGGGACTGGTGCTGCGCGGTCTCTTCCTGGGGCGGGAGCAGGATCTGCACTGGCTGTATCAGCCCGACGGCGGGGCCGCCCAGCTGTTTCCCGATTATTACCGGGATTTCCTGGCGCCGCTGGACGGTGACAGCCGTCACCTGTTGAGTCGTTACTACCAGTTGCTGACCAGCCATAACGAACTGGCCCGGCTCTATGCCGCCCGGGCCTGGGCAGTCTGGGAGGGGCGTATCGCCACCTTGCTGCCGAGAGTGGACGCGGAGGCCTATTACGGCGAGGCGCACAGTGCCCTGGCCTTGGCGCGTATCGAGTGTCACTATTTTATAAATGATTGTTTTATAGATGAGAATTACATCATCCGCGGGTTGGATGCTCTTCGCCACCTGCCGGCCATATTGGTGCACGGCCGTTACGACGCCATTTGCAAGCCGGCCGCCGCCGCCTGTCTGGGCGAGCATTGGCCCGAATTAGTGCTGCAAATTGTACCCGGGGCCGGACATTCCGCCTTCGAACCGGGTATCATAGACGCCCTGGTGAAAGCCACCGATCATATGGCGAAGGAGTTGGCACAGGCATGATAGCGCTGATCCAGAGAGTCAGTTCGGCCTCGGTGACCGTGGCCGGCGAGCGGGTGGGTGCCATCGGACCCGGCCTGCTGCTGTTGCTGGGCGTCGAGCGAGACGACGACCGGGCCAAGGCCGACAAGCTGCTGAACAAGGTATTGAGCTACCGGGTGTTCGGCGACGAACAGGGCAGGATGAACCTCAACCTGCGCCAGGCCGGGGGCAGCCTGCTGGTGGTGTCCCAGTTTACCCTGGCGGCGGACACCAACAGTGGCCTGCGGCCCAGTTTTTCCCGGGGCGCGGCTCCGGCCGATGCCGAACGCTGGTACGACTATTTTGTGATGGCGGCACGGGATCGAGGGGTGACCACCGAGTCGGGCCGCTTTGCCGCCGAGATGCAGGTGGCCCTGATCAACGACGGTCCCGTTACCTTCTGGCTGCAGGTCTGAACCGCGCTCATTGCACACTGCCGCGGCGCGCGGCAAGATATCCATAGATAACCATAACAGGAGCAGACCATGTATCGTGTGGTCACCCCGCAAACGGAAGCGGAACTTGAAGCCTATTACCTGCTGCGCTGGCAACTGCTGCGCAAGCCCTGGCAGCAGCCCAGGGGCTCGGAGCGGGACGAGTTTGACGAATATGCCCACCACCGCATGATGGTGGACAAGGACGGCAAGCTGGCGGCCGTGGGCCGCCTCTATGTGAGCGGCGACGAAGCCCAGATCCGCTTTATGGCGGTGATCCCCGAATGCCGGGACAAGGGGCTGGGTACCCGTATGGTGCAGGCTCTGGAGCAGGTGGCCCGGCAGGAAGGGGTGCGCCGCCTGGTGATGAACGCCCGGGAAGAAGCGGTGGCCTTCTACGGCCGTTGCGGCTTTACCGTGGTGGGCGAGGGCCCCATCAGTTTCGGCAAGATACCGCACCGGCAGATGATCAAGGCGTTGACGCCCATCCACCAGATCCGCCATTGTCCCGAGCTGTGCGACGAGCTGCAGCGCCAGTGGCACCGGCGTATTCCCATCAGCGAGAAGATGGGCGTCAAGATCACCCAGTACACCGGCACCAAGTTCAAGACCAAGGCCAACCTGACCGCCAACCTCAACCTGCATGAATCCATGTTCGCCGGCAGCATCTATAGCCAGTGTGTGCTCACCGGCTGGGGGCTGATCTGGCTGCAGATGCAGGAATACGGCGTGAGTGGCGACATCGTGCAGGGCAGCGGCGAGATCAAGTACCTGACCCCGGTATGGGACGAGCCCACCGCCGAAGTACAGGGCCGGCTGCGCGAGCAACTGCTGCCGCTGAAAAACGGCGAGCGGGTGCGGGTGGAACTGAACGTGACCCTGTACAGCGGCGACGCCAAGGCCGCCACCTTCAATGGTCGTTATGTGATATTACCGCACTAAAGCTGGAAGCGATAAGCCGGAGGCTGGACGTTATCTTCCAGCTTACGGCTCCTGCGGCAGGTTGCGTACCGCCTCGGTCAACCGGCCGGGCAGGCCGGCGGCGGGGTAGGGAACGGGACCCCGATACCAAGGGGAGCAAGGGTCGTCGAGGGCCGGCTGGTGCAGCCGCAGCCGGGGCGCCGCCCAGCTTTCTTCCAGGCGGATGGCCAGCTCCCGGCAACCCTGATCGTTAATTGCTCCCAGATCCAGCTGCCAGCCACCGGCGAAGTCCAGCTTGCCGCGAATGGCCAGCAGGTGGCGTACGCTTTGCACCGCACTGCCATCCAGTTGCCATTGGCCCTGAGCGACCGGCCCCTTCAGCTCGGTTTTGTAGATAAAGGCGTCCGAGCTTTCCAGGTCGAGGGCGGCCAGCAAGGGGTCGACCTGCCTGGGCCGGGTGTAATCCTCACCCAGCCTAGCCTTTAGCCAGTTATCCAGCCCCAGCCGTTCGATAAAGACATCGCTGCCTTCTAGTGCCAGGTTACCTTCCCAGCTTTGCGGCAGCTTTGGCTCGCCGGCCAGGGTAGCGCTCATCGACAGGGTGCCGGAAAAGCCGCGCTCGCCCCTGAGCCAGCTGCTGAGCCGGCGCAGGGCAAGGCGTTCGGCCTCAAGCTGCAGCCGGGCCCGGTGAGGGGGATAGAGTCCCAGATTGCCGCTGAGCCTGACGGTGCCCTCGAGAAACTCGCCCCTCAGCTCATCCAGTAGCAGGCGGGTATCGTCCAGCCGGGCACTGAAACTGCCCCGGCGGCTGATCAGGCTGTCGTAGGCCAGTTCGTTCCAGCCGCCTTCCAGGCGGGCTTGATCGCTGAGCGGGCGCCACTGTTCGGTAGACCAGGCCAGATCGGTGATAAACAGCTGGCCACCGTGCAGTGACAAGGGAAGCGCAGGATCGGCCGACAGCAGTTCGGTCTGGCTGAGGTTGAGCTTGTGAATGCGGACATCGGGCACCGGCCAGTGCAGGTCGGGCAGCCATTCCAGCTTGCTGTCCAGCAGCTGCAGGTTGTCGATATCCAGCCGGCCCTGCTGCGGAAACCAGCCCAACTCGGCTTCCAGGTTGCCCTGGTAGGCCTTGCCCCGCAGGCTGAGGCCCAGTCGTTCCCGGTTGCTCAGCAACTGGCCCTGATGGGCGTCGAGCCGCAACCAGTCCAGCACCGCCTCGTCGGCCTGCCAGTCGCCCCGGGCCTCGGGCAGGGCACCGGGCTGCCACTCGAGGTAGCGGAGACTGCCGTCGATGCCGTTGGCGGTGAGCCAGGGGCTGGTGATGCTCAGATCCTGGAGGCTGGCGCGGTTGAGCAGCAGGGTCCAGCCCTCGGGCAGCGCCGGTGCCTGGCTGAACTGCAGTTTGTTGTGGCTGAAGCGGGGGCCGTTCAGGGTCAGCTCCCGGCTGGTCGGATCCAGGCTGAGACTGGCCTCGAACAGACCGTCGAACAGCCGGCTGCGCACGTTGTCGATCTGCAACTGGCGGCGATGGATACGGCCTTCCAGGCTGATACGCGACATTTCCAGCCAGGGGTGGGACAGTTGGCGTACCTGGCCGCTCAGGGTCATGTCGGACCACCAGCGCCAGTCCCCGTTGCGCCTGGGCTGCCAGCCGTTCAGCTTGAGATTGGCGCCCTGGGCTTCCCAGCCGTCCCAGGCCAGGATCAGGTTCTTGGTGTTGAGCTCGTCGACGGTGATATTGGCCAGGTTGTCCGGCAAGGTCAGGTCGGTGGCCCGGTCGAGCCGGACCTGGCCGTCGATCACGTCGAGCACGGCGATGCGGGTGTGGCCCGCGAGGGGCGACAGCCGCGCCAATTCCAGATAGAGCTGTTTCGCCTGGAACCAGTCCCCCAGGCGTACGTCTTCCGCCAGCAGTTTGTAGGGATGCAGGGGATTGAATTCCAGCCGGCCGATGGCGATATCCAGCTCGGTGTGTTCGTTAAGCCAGCCCAGCACCGGTTTTTTCAGCTGGTTGGCATCGAAGAAACTGAGCAGCAGCCAGCCGGCGGCTCCCAGCAGCAACAGGGCGAGCAACAGCTTCCTGGCCAGCTTTCTCATGGAACATTCCTTAAAAATCCGGAACTTGTATCATACATAGCTTGAGCCTGGGCGGAAATATCCCGGCTCATACCTTGCCGTAATGATCACGCAGGCCGAGCCAGCGACGGATCAGCGGATCCACCAGCCCGGGGTGGCGGTCGGCCAGGTAACGGGCCAGCCGTTGTACCTCGGGCAACAGCGCCTGGTCCCGCACCAGATCGGCAATTTTGAGGTCGGCCAGGCCGGTCTGGCGGGTACCGAGCAGTTCGCCCGGGCCGCGGATTTCCAGGTCCTTCTGGGCGATGACGAAGCCGTCGTTGGTGTCGCGCAGCACTCCCAGCCGCTGGCCGGCGGTCTTCGACAGAGGGGCGTGGTAAAGCAGCACGCAGTGGGAGGCGGTGGCGCCCCGGCCCACCCGGCCGCGCAACTGGTGCAACTGGGCCAGGCCCAGGCGCTCGGGGTTTTCGATGATCATCAGCGAGGCGTTGGGCACGTCCACCCCCACTTCGATGACGGTGGTGGCCACCAGCAGGTCGAGGCGGCCGTCCTTGAAGTCGGCCATCACCGCCTGTTTCTCCGCCGGCTTCATGCGACCGTGTACCAGTCCGACCTTCAACTCCGGCAACTGGGCGGAAAGGGTGGTGGCGGTGTCTTCCGCCGCCTGGCATTCCAGCACTTCCGATTCATCGATCAGGGTACAGACCCAGTAGGCCTGGCGGCCCTGTTCCCGGCACACCTGGCGCACCCGGGCCACGATTTCGTCGCGGCGGCTGTCGGGAATGGCCACGGTGGTGACCGGGGTGCGCCCGGGTGGCAGCTCGTCGATGATGGAGGTATCCAGATCTGCGTAGGCGGTCATCGCCAGGGTACGGGGGATGGGGGTGGCGGTCATGATCAGCTGGTGCGGATAGACCTCGCCCTGGCTGCCCTTCTCGCGCAAAGCCAGGCGCTGGTGTACCCCGAAGCGGTGCTGTTCGTCGATGATCACCAGCTCCAGGGCGTCGAATTGGACCTGCTCCTGGAACAGGGCGTGAGTGCCCACTATCATCGCCAGCTCGCCGCTGGCGAGCCGGTCCAGCTGTGCGGCCCGGGCCTTGCCCTTGACCTTGCCCGCCAGCCAGCCCACCTGGATGCCGAGGGGGGAAAGCCAGGCGGCGAAGTTGTTGGCATGTTGCTCGGCCAGCAGCTCGGTGGGTGCCATCAGTGCCACCTGGCCCTGGTTGCCGATCACCTGCAGCGCCGCCAGGGCAGCCACCAGGGTCTTGCCCGAGCCCACGTCCCCCTGCACCAGCCGCATCATGGGCACGGTTTTCTGCAGGTCGGCACCGATCTCCGCCACCACCCGGCGCTGGGCGCCGGTGGGGGAAAAGGGCAACCGGGCGAGAAAGCGGTCGATGAGCGGTTGCGGGCAGGGCAGTGATCGGGCGCGGTGGGCCTGGCTCTGTTCCCGCACCTTGAGCACCGACAGGTTGTGGGCCAGCAGCTCTTCCATCACCAGCCGGCGCTGGGCGGGATGCTGCCCCTGCTCGAGCTGCAGCAGGGAGGCGTCGGGTGGCGGCCGGTGCAGCAGGCGCACCGCCTCGTTCAGGCCGAGCTGGCGGTCGTAAAGGCCATCGGGCAGCAGCTCCCGCAGCGGTTGCTGCTCGAGCAGGGCCAGGGCCTGCTCGCTGAGCTGGCGCAGGGTCAGCTGGCGCAGCCCTTCGGTGGTGCCGTATACCGGGGTCAGGCTGGCTTCGGTCTCTGCCGGCTGCTCGCCCTGCAGCAGGCTGTATTCCGGGTGGATGATCTCCAGGCCGTGGTGGCCCGGGCGGATTTCGCCGAATACCCGCAGCCGGGTGCCGGCGGCGAGGCTGTTTTTCTGGGCGGCGGCGAAGTTGAAGAAGCGCAGGGTCAGGGTGCCGCTGGGGTCGCGCAGGCGGCAGATCAGCATGCGCTTGCGGCCGTAGCTGATGTGGTTGTCGACGATCTCGCCCACCACCGAGACGTGCATGCCCGGCATCAGGTCGGCGATAGGCGAAAGGCGGGTGCGATCCTCGTAGCGCAGGGGCAGGTGGAACAGCAGATCCTGCACCGTCTCCAGGCCCAGGCGGTGCAGCTTCTCCAGCATCTTGTCGCCCACTCCCTTGAGCAGGCTGAGGGACATGTGGTCCAGATTCATGATGGTCCCGTACTGTAAATATTTACAGAGGATAGCAGAGGCGGGATTAAAATGGGACTGGGGACTGGGGACTGGGGACTGGGGACTGGGGACTGGGGACTGGGGACTGCCCCGCCAGTCCCTATTCCCGAATCCCGGTTTTTACAGCAGTCGCTTCAGCAGTACATTGGCGCGGGTACGGGCCACCCGCTTCAGCAGCTTCTGCACCGGCACCGGGTAGTCTTCCAGCTCCTCGATCTCCGAGAAATGGGTGAGTCGCCGGCAGTGTTCCAGGATATTGGCCTGCTCCGCCTCGAAGCGTGCCTGCAGCAGCCGTTCCGGATCCTGCAGCAGCAGGCCGTTTTCCAGATCCAGGCCCCAGGCGCGGGGGTTGAGGTTGTTGCCGGTGATCATGGCCAAATCGTCGTCCACGAACAGCCCCTTGAGGTGGTAGGAATTGCGCTCGTGGCGCCAGAGCATGATATTGAGCTTGCCCTGGTAGATGAAGGTCTGGTTGGCGCGGGCGAAGCGGCGCAGGTTGGTTTCATACAGATAGGGCAGGCCACCTATGGTGCGAAAGGGCTCTTCCGGCGAAATATAGAAGTCGTTGGCGGTTTTGTCGCCGATCACCAGGGTCACTTCCACCCCTTTCTTCAGCAGGCCGCGGATATCCTTGGCCAGGAGCTTGGGCAGGTTGAAATAGGGCGTGCAGATAAAGATCTTCTCCCGGGTGCCGCGCAGCAGGTGGCGGATGGCGCGGTTGAGCCGGTTGCCGAACTTGCCGAGGCCGGCCAGCGGGGTGACGGCTACCTGACCCGGTTTGCGGCTGACATCATCAAACTGGTAATGGGCCCGGCGCATCTGCTGCTTGAACTGGCGGATGGCATGGCGCAACTGGCGGGCGCGGGGAATGTCCGGCTGGCTCAGCAGCGGCACCGCCGGGTTGTTGCCGAACAGGCGGTCGATATAGTCGACCATGCTGTCCGCCAGTTTGGCGTCGGTGATCTGGTGGTAGCGGTCGAAGCGGTATCTGTCCTGCTGGTGCAGGTAAATGTCGTTGAGGCTGGCGCCGGAATACAGCACCACGTCGTCGAAAATAAAGCCCTTGAGGTGCAGTACTCCCAGTATTTCCCGGCCCTTGACCGGTACGCCGTAAACGGGGATGGCATGCTCGTGGCGAGCGGCGAATTCCTGGTACATGCAGTGATTGCCGCCCTGGCCCCGGTGGCCGATAAGGCCGCGCTGGGCGCGGTGGAAGTCGACGAACAGGCGGATATCCAGTGCCGGCCTGGCCTGCTTGGCCTGGTAGAGGGCGCCGAGGATTTCCCGGCCGGCCTCGTCGTCCTGCAGGTAAAGGGCCACCAGGTAGATGCGGGTGTGGGCGGCGGCGATCAGCTCCAGCAGCCGTTGCCTGAACGCCCGGGCGGAATACAGCACCTCTACCCGGTCGGCGTCCACTGCCAGGGTAGGCAGGTGCTCCAGCAATGTTCGGTAGTAATTGGCGAGTGGCATAGATAAACCCGGTTAGTAAGGCTGCCGCTTAAGACCATACTCAAACGACAAAATTCGGGCCAGTGTACCGAATTTTGGGGAAAGGCGGCAAATGGTGGAAGCGGGGGATGGAAGCCAGTTTCCGCCGTAGGGCCCATTTCAATGAGCCATTCCCGTAGCGGGGCCGTGGTTTGGCCAATAGATTCGGCCCTGCAGCGCCCCAGCCCCGCTCGGGACTTACAGTGGGTGGGTGGCCTGTTCCAGCCAGGCGAGGTCTTCCCCGGCGAGGCGCGGGCCGACCTTTTCCCACACCTGGGCGTGGTAGTCGTTCAGCCACTGCACATGTTTGGGTTCGAGCCAGGCCAGGTCGACCAGCCGGCGGTCGAAGGGCACCCAGGTGAGGTTTTCGAACTCGAATACCGGAATGTCGCCGTCGGTGTCGGCCGGGCGCACTACTTCCAGGTTTTCGCAGCGGATGCCGAAGGCGTCTTCCCGGTAGTAGCCGGGCTCGTTGGAGACGATCATGCCGGTGGTGAGCGGCACCATGCTGCCCTTGGGCGAAATGCGCTGTGGGCCCTCGTGTACGCTGAGGAAGTGGCCCACACCGTGGCCGGTGCCGTGGTCGAAGTTGTAGCCTTGCTGCCACAGGGGCAGGCGCGCCAGGGCGTCCAGCTGCAGGCCGCCGGTGCCGGCGGGGAAGCGGGCGCAGGCCAGGTCGATATGGCCGCGCAGCACCAGGGTGAACAGCTTTCGCATTTCGGCGCCGGGCTCGCCCACCGCCACCGTGCGGGTGATGTCGGTGGTGCCGTCCAGGTACTGGCCGCCCGAATCCACCAGGTAGATGGCATCCTGCCCCAGTTTGCGCGGGGTGCCGTTGCTATGCCGGTAGTGGCACATGGCGGCGTTGGGTCCCAGGGCGGAGATGGTGCTGAAGCTCGGCTCCACGAATTCGGGCAGCTCGGCGCGGAAGGCTTCCAGCCGGTCGGCCAGGGTGCCTTCGTCTTCCTGTTCCGGATGGGGCTCGGCCACCCGGCGGTCCAGCCAGGCCAGGAAGCGGCACACCGCCACGGCATCGCGCAGGTGGGCGGCGCGGCTGCCGTGTACTTCCACCGGGTTCTTGCAGGCCTTGGGCAGCATGCAGGGGTCGTCGGCGAGCACCAGCTCGGCGCCGGCCCGCTCCAGCACCAGGGCGCTCCAGGCGTTGGCGGTGGCCGGGTCGAGCTGGACCCGGGCGCCGTTGGCGCCGAGGGTGGTCAGTGCCTGCTCCAGCTCGGTCATGGGGGAGAGGATGACGTCCGCGCCGCAGTGGCCGGCCAGATCCAGGCCCTCGAACTTGGCGGGGTCGGCGAACAGCTGCACGGCACCGTTCTGGTGCAGCAGGGCGAAGCTCAGCACCGCCGGCAGGCAGGGAATGTCACGGCCGCGAATGTTCAGCAGCCAATTGATGGGCTCGGCCTGGGTCAGTAACTGGGCGTCCACCCCCTTGGCCTTGAGGGTTTCGGCGATGCGGTGGCGTTTGGCCTCGCTGTGCTGGCCGCTGTATTCCTGGTCGAGCAGCAGGGCGGGGCGACTTTCCGGCGCCGGTCTGTCGTGCCAGTGCAGGTCGACGGGGTTTTGGGCCAGCGGCACCAGATGGATGCCTTTTTCCGCCAACCGGGCCTCGGCCGCCTGGTGCCAACCCCGGCTATGTAGTTTGGGATCGAAGCCGACCCGGCTGCCGGCTTTCAGCTGTTCCGCCGTCCAGTCGAGGAAGGGCTCGCTTATCAGGTGGCGGAATTCGAACAGCGCCGGGTCGCACTGGTGGCGCACCTGCACCGTGTAGCGGCCGTCCACGAAGATGGCGGCCTTGTCGGCCAGCACCACGGCGGCGCCGGCGGAGCCGTTGAAGCCGCTGATCCAGTCCAGCCGCTCGGCGTAGGGCGGTATGTACTCGCCCAGGTGTTCATCGTCGTGGGGCACGATAAAGGCGTCCAGCTCCTGCTGGTTCATGCTGTCCCGGACGGCGGCAAGGCGGGTGGCATAAGTCATGGCGATTCCTTAACGCGAAGTGAGTAGTTGCTTGATGGACTGGCCCGCCGGTACCGACGGCACCCGAGAGTGCGGGCGCGGAGCGCATCGACCGCCGACTGGGTCAGGGTTTTGTAGGGAGCCCGGCTCATCTGAAATCGTACTGGGTTTGCGATCCGTTCACTCTACTCTGCCCGGGAAGCCTTGGCAAACCGGGGCCCGAGCCTGAGCTGCTGGATCAACAGGGCCGCCACTATCATCACCAGCCCCACCACTGTGGCCGGGTAGATGGCCTCGCCGACCAGGAAACGCAGCAGCAGCAACGAGGCGAAGGGCGAGATAAAGATGAGGTTGGAGATGCGGGCGGTGTTTTCCGCATGTTTCATGGCCAGCAGCCACATCACGAAGGCAAAGCCCATCTCGAACAGGCCCACGTAGACGGCGCCCACCCAGCCCTGCCAGGCGGTGAGGGCGAAGTTCGACCACAGGGCGGTGGCCAGCACCACAAAGGGTAACGCTAGCAGGAAGCTGAGGGTCAGCGCCACCAGGGGATCGCCCTGGTTACGGGTGTTGAGTATCCAGTAGCCGGCCCAGATCACCGTGGACACCAGCGCCAGGGCCACCCCCAAAGGATCCTCGAAGTTCAGGCCGAGCAGGTCGCCCCGGGTGGCGATGACCATGGCGCCCAGGTAGCCGAGCACGATGGCCACCCAGTCCTGGCCGCGGATCTTCTGGCCGAGGAAGGGCACCGCCAGCAGGGTGAGGGTGATGGCCCAGGTGTAGTTGAGGGTCTGCGCCTGCTGGGCCGGCAGCCGGTCGTAGGCCTGGAACAGGATAAGATAATAGAGCGCCGGGTTGAGCAGCCCCAGCAGCAGGTAGTAGCCGGGCCGGGCGCGCAGATAGCGGCCCAGGTACCTCAGCTTGCCCTGCACCGCCAGCAGGCCGAGCAGTAGCAGCAGCGAGGTGGCGGTGGCCACCAGCAGCAACTGGGCCGGGGAAAAGTAGCCGAGCGAGAGCTTGAAGGCGGTGGCCACGGTAGACCAGCAGGCTACCGCCCCCAGTCCGAACAGGTAGGCTTTTTTCTGATCTTTCATCTTGATATCGGGCCTGCGGGAGACAGAGGCCATCAGTGTAGGCAATTAGTCGCGGCAGGAGAAGAGGCGGAGCTTTCAGCCTGGGTCGGGATCTTTGGCCATGTCCTCGAAGGGACGGCGTTTTTCCCGCTCCAGCACCAGCTCCTCCAGGGTGTTTATCCGCTCGCGCAACTGCCGGTTGTCCGCCTCCAGCGTTTGTATCCGCTCTTCCAGCTCCCCCTGGGCGCGGCCCTGGTTGACCAGCAGCGAGGTGACCAGTATTCCCGCCCCCAACACCAGTATCCATAGCAGCATGGTGGTTCTCCCTCGTCCGAAAAGGTCAGCTTACTATGTTAGACCAGCCGGGAAAAAGGAAAGGGCGGCACCGGGCAGCCCTTGGGAGAGAAATCAGGATCTCATAAAGGCCAGCATCCAGCGGGCCAGCAGCAGATCGTCCACCTCGGCGCCGAGTGAGGCGCGGGCTTCCCGGTAGCGGTGGGGCGGGAAGCGCTCCAGCCGGGTGGCCATCAGGTCGGCGGAGTAGGGCCGGCTGAATTCCGGGTGGCCCTGGATGCCGAGGAAGTGCTCTCCATACTGCACCATGTAGAAGGGGCAGAAGGGGCTGCCGGCCAGCACCTCGGCGCCGGCCGGCAGCCGGATCACCTGATCCTGGTGGCTCACCACCAGGTCCAGGGCGCGGGAAGGCGGTGTCATCCAGGGCTTGGTTTTGTCCACCTGGTTGAACGACACCCCGATGCCCCAGCCCTTGTCCGACTGCACCACTTCGCCGCCCAGGGCCTTGGCCATCAACTGGTGGCCGAAGCAGATGCCCACCAGCTTGCGCCGCTCCCGATACAGCAGGGCAACGAAGTCCGCCAGCCGGTTGACCCAGTCGTGGCCATCGTTGACCCCGTAACGGCTGCCGGTGGTGATGTAGGCGTCGCAGGCTGCGGGGTGTTCCGGCAACTGGTGGTCCAGGGCGCGGTACACCACGAATTCCAGGCTGTCGTCCACCGCCAGCAGCAGCCGGCGGATCATCTCGGGGTAGTTGCCGTGCCGGGGCTGAAGCTGGTCCAGCACGTCATCGCACTGCAATATTCCTATTTTCATCGGGCCTCCTTAGCCGGCGCCGGTAATGGCCTGCCGGCAGAGCCGGGCGTATTGCTCGGCGCTGAAGGCGATGGGGTTGCTGCCGGCGGAGGGGTCCGCGGCCGCCATGGCGCCGATGCGCTCCGCCTGGTCCGGCGCTATGCCGATCTCGCCCAGGGTGGAGGGAATGCCGAGCTCGGCGCGCAGGGTCAGCACCCAGTCCATAACGCCGTCGAAGCCGCCCTGTTCCAGCCCCAGGTAGCGGTTCAGCCGTTCGATCACCGGGGTAATCGCCTCCCGGTTGGCCTCGAGCACATAGGGCATCAGGATGGCGTTGAGCAGGCCGTGGTGGGCGTCGTACAGGGCGCCGATGGGGTGGGCCAGGGCGTGCATGGCCCCCAGGCCGCGCTGGAAGGCGGTGGCGCCCATGCAGGAGGCCACCAGCATCTGGCAGCGGGCTTCCAGGTCCGAGCCGTCCCGCACCGCCCGCGGCAGGTACTGGTGGATCAGGCGGATGCCTTCCATGGCGATGCCTTCCGCCATGGGGTGATAGCCCGGGGCGCACAGGGCCTCCAGGTTGTGGGACAGGGCGTCCATGCCGGTGGCGGCGGTCACCTTGCCCGGCAGGCCGACGGTCAGCTCGGGATCCAGGATCACCAGGGCCGGCAGCATGGCGGGGTGGAAGATGATGCGCTTGATGTGGTTGGCCTGGTCGGTGATCACCGCGGCGCGGCCCACTTCCGAGCCGGTGCCCGCGGTGGTGGGTACCGCCACCACCGGCGCCATGGTGTCCACCTTTACCCGGGTCCAGTTGTCGCCCACATCCTCGAAGTCCCACAGCGGCCTGTCCTGGCCCGCCATCAGGGCGATGGCCTTGCCCGCGTCCAGCGCCGAGCCGCCGCCCAGGGCGACCACGCCGTCGTGCCCGCCGGCCCTGAAGGCGGCCACCCCGGCGGCAACGTTTTCCCCGTTCGGGTTGCCCTTGATGGCGGAAAACACCGCCATCTCCAGCCCCTGTTCCCGGCAGGCGGCGACGATGGCGGGCACCATGGGCAGGGCGGCCAGCCCCGGATCCGTTACCAGCAGCGGCGCCCCCATGCCGAGCCGGCGGCAGCCCTCGGCCAGCTCCTTGATGCGGCCCATGCCCACCCGGATCTGGGTGGGGTAATTCCAGTTGGCGACATAATGGTTCATGGCGGCTCCTCAGTGCGGCAATTTGATATGGAATGACTTGGGCCGGGTCAGGCTTTCGTAACCCAGCCTGGACAGGGTGCAGCCCCGTCCGGACTGCTTGACCCCGGTCCAGGCCAGGCCCGGGTCCAGGTAGTCGCAGCGGTTGATGAAGAAGGTGCCGGTGTGCAGCTGTTCGCCGAGCTCGATGCCGGTGGCGACATCCCGGGTGAAGATGGCGGCGGTCAAGCCGAAGTCGCTGTCGTTCATCAGGGCGACGGCTTCTTCGTCGGATTCGACCTTCTGGATGCCGACCACGGGCCCGAAAGACTCCTCCGTCATCACCCGCATCCGGTGGTTCACCCCGGTGAGCACCTGGGGCGCCAGGTAGGGGGTGCCCGGCCGGTCGAGGGGAAAGTCCGCCGGGTCGATATGGGCGGTGGCCCCTTGTGCCACTGCCTCGGCGACCTGGTCGCGCACGAAGTCGGCGGCGCCGGCGCGCACCAGGGGGCCCAGGGTGGTGGCCGGATCGTCGGGCCGGCCCAACTGGTATTGTTTGACCAGGGCGACCGCCTGCTCCACGAAGGCGTCGTACAGGCTCGCATGCACATAGATGCGCTCTATGCCACAGCAGGACTGGCCCGAGTTGAAGAAGGCGCCGTCGATGGCGGTGGCCACCGCCTGGGCCAGGTCCGCGTCGGCCCGGACATAGGCCGGATCCTTGCCGCCCAGCTCCAGCCCGACGCCGATAAAGCGCCCGGCCGCCGCCCGCTCGACCGCGGCGCCGCCGGCCACCGAGCCGGTAAAGGCCACGTGATCCACTTCCGGCGCCTGGATCAAGGCGCTGGTGTCGGCGTGGGACAGGTGCAGGTACTGGAATACCCCCCTGGGCAGGCCGGCGTCTTCGAAGGCCCGGGCCAGGCGCTCGGCGCACAGGGGGGTCTGGGCCGAGTGCTTGAGCAGCACGGCGTTGCCCGCCATGAGCGCCGGCATCACCGCGTTGATGGCGGTGAGATAGGGGTAGTTCCAGGGAGCGATCACCAGCACCAGGCCCAGGGGATCGCGCCGGATATAACGTTCGAAACCCGGTTTTTCCGGCAGCCGCACCGGCGCCAGTGCCTCGCCGGCGATGTCGATCATGTAGCGGGCCCGCTCGGCCAGGCCGTCGACCTCGCCGCCGGCGTAGCGGATGGGGCGGCCCATCATCCAGCAGATTTCCTCGGCGATGGCCGCCTTTTCGGCCACCAGGGCGTCCACGGCCCGGTGGCACAGGGCCGCCCGCTCGGCCAGGGGCCGCCGGCGCCAGTGCGCCTGGGCCGCCTTGCCCAGGCGCAGGGCCTCGGTGATGTCGTCCGGCCCGGCGAAGGGGCGTTCCACATAGACGCTGCCGTCCACGGGGGAGAGGGTCAGTACCTTGTCGTTCATAGGGGCTCCCATAGGCTCAGATGATTTCGAAATAGCGATCCAGTTCCCAGTCGGTGATGTGCTTGCGGAATTCCCGCTCTTCCCATTCCCGGGTGGCGGCGAAATGCTCCACGAAGGCATCGCCGAACAGCTCCCGGGCGGCCTCCGACCGCTTCAGCCGCTGGGCCGCTTCCCACAGGGTGCGCGGCAGCTGGAGCGACTCCGGTTGCTGCTGGGCGTAGGCGTTGCCCTGGATGGGCGCGCTGGGTTCCAGCCGGTGCTTGATGCCGTACAGGCCCGCGGCCAGGGCGGCGGCCAGGGCCAGGTAGGGGTTGGCGTCGGCCGAGCCCAGGCGGTATTCCACCCGCTGGCTCTTGGCGCCGCCGGGGATCACCCGCAGCGCCGTGGTGCGGTTTTCCACGCCCCAGGTGGCCTCGGTCGGGGCCCAGAAGCCGGGGATCATGCGGCTGTAGCTGTTGACGGTGGGCGCTATCATGGCCAGGACTTCCGGCATCAGTTGCTGCTGGCCGGCGATAAAGTGGCGCTGCAGCCGGCTCATGTTGTGGGGCTGCTCCGGATCGTGGAAGACGTTGGCGCCCTGGCGGTCGTACAGCGACATATGGATATGGCCGCTCTGGCCCGGGTAGTCGTTCGACCACTTGGCCATAAAGGTGGCCATCAGGTTGTTGCGCTGGGCCAGCACCTTGATAAAGGTCTTGAACAGGGCGCCCTTGTCGGCGGCCTGCTCGGCGCCGTCGACGGTGATGGCCGCCTCCAGCACCCCGGGGCCGGTTTCGGTATGCAGCCCCTCGATGGGAAAGTCCATCCGCTCGCCCAGGTCGATGATCTGGTGATAGAGATCGGCGTGCACCGAGTTGCGCAGCACCGAGTAGCCGAACCAGTCCGGGGTGAGGGGCTCCAGGTTGCGAAAGCCCTTCTGGCGCACCGACTCCGGGGTCTCCTTGAACATGAAGAACTCGTATTCCAGCGCCGCCCTGGCGCTGAACCCCATCTCATCGGCCAGGGCCAGCACCCGGCGCAGGGTGCCGCGCGGGCAGATGGCTTCGGCATCGCCGGCGAATTCGCACAAGAACAGCAGCATGTTGTCTTCCAGCGGCAGTTCCCGGCAGCTGTGGGGCAGGATGCGCACCTGGGCGTCCGGGTAGCCGTTGTGCCAGCCGGTGTAGCTGACGTTGTCGTACAGCTGGTCCTTGGAATCCCAGCCCAGCACCACGCTGCAGAAGGCGAAGCCCCCTTCCAGCGCCGAGAAAAACTTCTCCTTGCTCATGTACTTGCCGAGCAGTACGCCGTCCTGGTCGAAAATCCCCACCTTGACATGGCTGAGGCCGCGCTCTTCGACAATCCGGCGGGCCTGCTCGGTGGTGGTTACCTGTCTTGGGTCTAGCATGGTGTCTTACCTCGGTTCCTTGTCGGTCAGGGCGCCAAACTCACTCTGGCGCCGTCCGGACCCGCGCCGGGCGGGCCCGTCTGGGTTATTGCAATTCGGCCTCGGCCCGGGCGATGGCGGCGAACTCTTCTTCCGGTGCCTGGGCCACCAGCCGCTTGCGGCTGAAGAAAAAGAAGTAGCCGATCATCAAGATATAGAAGAGGGCCGACCACAACGCCGCCTCCACGCTCACCACGAAGGTGGAGGCGAAGGCGACGATGGCCAGCACCAGGGCGATGCCGGTGGTGAAGATGCCCCCGGGGGTGCGGTAGGGGCGCGCCAGCCCGGGCTCGCGCAGGCGCAGCACAATGTGGGCCAGCATCATCATGGCGTAGGACAGGGTGGCGCCGAACACCGCCATGGTGATCATCAGGTCGCCCTCGCCGCTCAAAGACAGGATGAAGCCGAGGATGCCGGGCACGATCAGCGCCAGGGCCGGCACCTTGCGCTTGCCGGTCAGCGACAGGCTGCGGGGCAGGTAGCCGGCCCGGGACAGGGCGAACACCTGGCGGGAATAGGCGTAGATGATGGAGAAAAAGCTGGCGATGAGTCCCGCCAGGCCGACCAGGTTGACGAAGGCGGCCAGGCGGGAGTCGCCGCCGTAAACGGCCTGCAGGGCGCCGACCAGGGGCGCGCCGTGATCCTGCATCACATCGGCCCCGGCGGCGCCCGGTGCCAGGAACAGCACGCAGCCGCCGAACACCAGCAGGATCACCATGGCGGTGATGATGCCCCGCGGCATGTCCCGGGCAGGATCGCCGGCCTCTTCCGCCGCCAGCGGCACCCCTTCCACCGCCAGGAACAGCCACATGGCGAAGGGCAGGGCGGCCCAGATGCCCATATAACCCTGGGGCAGGAAGCCGGAGGCGCCCAGGGCGTCCGGGTTGACGGCGGTGGTGAACAGGTTGTCCCACTGGAAGTGGGGGATCAGCCCGAGAATAAACACCAGGATGGCCACCGCCGCCAGGGCGGTGATGCCGAGCATGATCTTCAGGGCCTCGCCGGCGCCCCACAGGTGGATGCCGACGAACAGGATGTAGAAAAAGGCGTAGACCAGGGGGCCGTCCCAGCCGAACAGCTCGTGCACGTAGCCGCCGATAAAGATGGCAATGGCCGCCGGCGCGATGGCGTATTCAAGCAGGATGGCGGTGCCGGTAAGGTAGCCGCCCCAGGGGCCGAAGGCCCGGCGGGCGAAGCTGTAGCCGCCGCCGGCGGTGGGCAGGGAGGAAGACAGCTCGGCCAGCCCCAGTACCATGCAGCTGTACATGATGGCCATCAGCAGGGTGGCCAGCAGCATGCCGCCGAAGCCGCCCTGGCCCAGGCCGAAGTTCCAGCCGGCGAAGTCGCCGGAAATCACGTAGGAGACCCCCAGCCCGGCCAGCAGGATCCAGCCGGCGGCGCCTTTCTTCAACTGGCGCTTTTCCAGATAGTCCCGGGAGACCGAATCGTAGGAGACCGTTTTGGTGCGTTCAAACTCAGACATAACTCACCCTCATCCTTTGTGGTGTGTTCGTTGGGTCGAAGACAGGCAGACATCGAACCTACAACCCGCTGCATTCCTTGCGTGTCTTTCGCGTCGGGAGCCAGTCTAAAACGGGGTGAGAAAGTTTCTCAACAAGCATCACTTACTGCTGCTGATACACTATAAGTTTTACAAATAGTGTTTGTTTTTCAATGTTATAAGTCACAAATCTCGACGTTGTCCCCCAGCCAGGGCAACTGCTCGTTCATGACCGGCATAAATTCCTGCAGCAGGATCTGGCGGATATCGGAGGCGATGACCCGGGGCAGCTCGTGCAGCTCGTCCCGGCGGGTGACCAGGGTGAGGTTGCGGTAGAAATGACCACCGGGGATGGATGCGCAGCGCACCTGGGGCAGCCAGATCCCGCTCTGGAACAGGCACAGGGGGGTGGTGATGGTCCAGCCCAGGCCGGCGGCCACCATGGACAGCACCGCATAGCTGTTGTCCATCACCAGCCGGTGCGGCGGCTCGACCCGGCGGTAGCGCAGGTGGCGCTCGATGCGCTGGCCGATCAGGGAATGGGCGGGATAACGGACGAAATCCAGCTGCCGGAGCAGGGTGCCCAACTGCCGGCTGTCGCCGCCGAACTCCCGGGGCAGTACCAGCACGAAGGGCTCGCGCAGTATGCGGTAACGGCTCAGTTCGGGGTAATCCATCAGGGCGTCGTCGGAGATGATGATGTCCACATGGCGGGACAGCAGCGCCTCGCCGTGCATATGGGACAGGCCGGTGGTCATGGACCACTGCTCGGTGTGGCGCTTGACCGCATCGGCCAGGGGCTTGCCCACGGCGGTGGCCAGGGAGTCGACCAGGGCGATGCGCACATGGCGCAGCTTGTCGAAGCGGCCCTTTTGCATGGCCTTGCTGGTGGCCTTGGCTTCCTGCAGTAACTGGCTGGCGCGGTCGTAGAAGAAGCGGCCGGCCCGGGTGATCTCCAGCGGCCTGACCGAGCGGTCCAGCAGTCGGGTGTTGAGGTTCTTTTCCAGGTTGGACAGGCTCTGGGAGATGGAAGACTGGGTCATGCCGAGCCGTTCGGCGGCGGCGGTCATATTGCCGCTGTCCACTATGTGTACGAACACTTCCAGCGCCCGCAGATCGAAACCGAAAGAGTGATGCATGGCCTTCCATCGTTGTTCCCCAACAGGGCTTCACTGTAGCCGCTGGCCCGGCCCGGGTCGATAAAAACAAAAAGGGCTGCACGATGCAGCCCTTTGGTCATATGTGGTTACCCGGCTCAGTGGTTGCCCAGCGCCTTGGGTGCCAGTTCTTCGTCGAACACCGGCAGCGGCTTGTGGCGGGAGGCCAGGAAGGTGTAGATCACCGGCAGCACGAACAGGGTGAACAGGGTGCCGATGCTCAGGCCGGAGACGATGACGATGCCCATGCCGAAGCGGGAGTAGGCGCCGGCGCCCACCGCGAACAGCAGGGGGATCAGGCCCGCCACCATGGCGGCGGTGGTCATCAGTATGGCGCGCAGGCGGATGCGGGCGGCGATGCGAATCGCCTCGGTCCGGTCCCGGCCCCGGTGCAGCTGCTCTTCCTTGGCCACCTCACACATCAGTATGCCGTGCTTGGTGATGATGCCCACCAGGGTGATCAGGCCCACCTGGGTGTAGATGTTCATGGTGGCCAGGCCCCAGGCCAGGGCGATCAGGGCGCCGGAAATGGCCAGGGGCACCGACACCATGATCACCAGGGGATCGCGTACGCTCTCGAACTGGGACGCCAGCACCAGGAAGATGATGAACAGCGCCAGCAGGAAGGTCATGTACAGGGCGCTGCCCTCGGTCACGAACTGGCGGGCGCCGCCCAGGTAGTCGTGGTTGTAGCCGGTGGGCAATTGGGCGGTGACCTCCTGTTCCAGGAAGTTGATGGCATCCCCCATGGATACCCCCGGCGTCAGCACGGCACCGATGGTGGCCGAGTTCAACTGGTTGTAGTGGGGCAGCGCACGGGGCTGGGCCTCCATGGTGATGGACAGCAGGTTGGCCAGGGGCACCATGTCGCCGTTGTGGGCTCGCACATAGTAGTCCTTGATGGAGTCCGGGTTCAGCCGGTGATCGCGGGTCACCTGGGGGATCACCTCGTAGCTGCGGCCGTCCAGATCCACCCGGTTGACGTAGGCGTCGCTCATCATGGTGGACAGGGTAACGGCGATATCCTGCATGGTCACCCCGTAGGCACCGGCCTTGTCCCGGTTCACCGCTATCTTCATGGTGCCGGAATCGAACGCCAGATCCAGCTCGCTGTAGATGAACAGCGGGCTCTGGCTTACCTTCTGCAGCACGTCCGCCGCCACTTCGTACAGGCTTTCGAAGTTGTTGGGGGTGGTCAGTACATACTGGACCGGCAGGCCGCTGGAGGCGCCGGGCAGTTCGGGGAACTCGAAGGCACTGATGGCCACCGCCGGGATCTCCTGCAGCGGCGGGGTCAGGCGCTCGATCACCGACTTCTGGGAATCACGCTGGCTCCAGGGCTTGAGCACCGCCACCGCCAGGCCCTGGTTGGCATTGGGCACGCCGGAAATGGTGAGCGAGGTACTCATGGCATCGTCCTGGTTCAGCACTTCCACCGCCTTGCGCATGTTGTTCTCGATGTAGTCGAGGTTGGCGGTATTGGGCGCCTTGGCCATCATCAGGAAGGCGCCGCGGTCTTCGTTGGGCGCCAGTTCGCTGGGGATGAAGCTGAACAGCACCGGCAGGGAACCGAACACCAGCACCGCGAAGGCGATCACCACCGGGCGCTTGCCCAGCACCGCGTCCAGCATGGCCGAGTAGCGCTCGGTCATCCGTTCCAGGGTGTTCTCCACCCCACGCTCGAAGCGGTTGGGGTTGAGATGGGGCTTGAGCAGCTTGGAGCACATCATGGGCGACAGGGTCAGCGCCACTATGCCGGAGATGAACACCGCACCGGCCAGGGTCAGGGCGAACTCCTTGAACAAGGACCCGGTAATGCCGCTCATCAGGGCGATGGGGGCGTATACCGCCGCCAGGGTGATGGTCATGGTAATCACCGGCAGGGCGATTTCCCGGGTGCCGAGAATGGCGGCCCGGTAGGGGTCTTCCCCGGCCTTGATATGACGGTCGACGTTTTCTACCACCACTATGGCGTCATCCACCACCAGGCCGATGGCCAGCACCATGGCCAGCAGCGTCATCAGGTTGATGCTGAAGCCGAACATGTTCATCAGTATGGCCACGCCCACCAGCGACAGGGGAATGGTGATAATGGGGATCAGCACCGCCCTGAGCGAGCCCAGGAACAGGGTGATCACCACCACCACGATCAACGAGGCTTCGAGGATGGTCTTGACCACCTCGAAGATGGACTCGTTGATGGCGTCGGTGGCGTCATACAGCAGCTTCATCTTGATGGTGTCGGGCATGTTGCGCTCGAGGTCCGGCAGCATCTCGCGCACGTTGGCGGCCACCTCCAGCGGGTTGGCGGAGGGAGTGGGATCCACCCCGATGATCACCGCCGACTCGCCGTCGGCCAGGGCGCGCACCACGTCCCGGCTTTTCTCCAGGGACACCTGGGCCAGGTCGCGCAGCCGCACCACGGCGTCGTCCCGGGTGGCGATGATCAGGGATTCCAGCGCCTCAGTGCTGTCCACCTGGGAGTTGATGTCGCTGTTGTAGAGCATGAAATAGCCGGTGGACTGGCCGGCGGCGGCCTGGTAGTTGTTGGCCTGCAGCACCGACAGGATCTCGGTGGCGGTGAGCTGGTAGGCGGCCATGCGCAGCGGATCCAGCCAGATGCGCAGGGCGAATTTGGAGCCACCGAACAGGTTGAGTTTGGCTACCCCGTCCACCGAGTAGAACTGGGGCCGGACTACCCGCTCCAGGTAGTCGTTGATCTCGGAGGAGTTGAGCCGCTCACTGCTGAAAGAGATGTACATGATGGAGGTGGAGGCCCCCGTGGTCATCTCCAGGCTGGGATCTTCCGATTCCCGCGGCAACTGCGAACGCACCGAGTTGACCCGGGCCAGAATATCCGACAGGGCCGCGTTGGGATCGGTGTTCAGCTTCATCTGCACCGTGATCTGCGAGCTGCCCATGTTGCTGGTGGAGCTCATGAAGTCGATGTTGTCGGCCTGGGCGATGGCCTGCTCCAGCGGCTGGGTGATGAAGCCCTGCACCAGATCGGCGCTGGCGCCGTAATAGCCGGTGGACACGGTGACGACGGTGTTGGTCATCTCCGGGTATTCCCGTACCTGCATTTTCTGCAGGGCCTGCAAGCCCAGCAGCACGATCAGCAGGCTGATCGAAACGGCCAACACCGGCCGTTTGATAAAAATATCGGTAAAGCGCATGGGATTCTCCGCTTACAGCATGGGGATGGACTCGGGGGTATTCAGCGCTTCGCTGTCTATCGGCCGAACCCGGCTGCCATTGGACAGCCTGACCTGGCCTGACGTCACGACCTGCTCGCCGGCACTGAGGCCGCTGGTTACCCGGGCGAACTCGGCTTCCCGCTCGGCCACTTCCACCACCCGTTGCCGGGCCACCAGTACGCTGTCGCCGTCGTCGGTCTGCTGTTCTTCCACCACGTATACGGTCTGGCCGTAGAGGGTGAAGTTGATGGCGTGCTGGGGCACGAGGATTTGTTCGTGCAGCGAAGGCAGCCTGACATCCAGCTTGGCGAACATGCCGGAGCGCAGCTTGCCATCCTGGTTGGGGATGCTGGCCTGCACCTGCACCACTCCGGATTCCAGGTTGACCACTGGCTCGATGGCGGTGATCTCGCCTTCGAACGGCGTTTCCGGGTAGGCATCCACGAAGATGTTCAGGGCCTGGCCCACCGCGATGTCGGCGAGCCGGGTCTGGGGAATGGTGAAGCGGATACGGAAGTGGCTGATGTCCTCCAGCCGGGCGATGTCGGCGCCGGCGTTCAGGTACTGGCCGAGGAAGGCGTTACGAATACCCATAAAGCCGTCGAAGGGAGCACGAATGGTGCGCCGCTCTATGGTGGCCTTGAGCGAGTCGATCTGCCCCTGCAGCTCACGGTAACTGGCTTCCGCTTCATCCAGCTGACCCTTGGATACCGAGCCCCGGCCATAGAGCTGGCGCATCCGCTCCAGGTTGGCCTGCACCGAGGGCAGCCGGCCCTGGGCACTGCGCAGGTTGGCTTTTTCCACATCCGCGTCCAGCTCGACCAGGATGTCGCCGGTGTTGACCTGCTGACCCGATTCGAAATGGATGACGCGGACGATGCCGGCGGATTCGTTGCTGACATTGATGCCCTGGATCGGCTCGATAAAGCCGATGGCGGCGATGCTGGGGGTCCAGTCCCGAGGCTGGACCTCGGTCAGGGTGACCGGGAAACTGGGGATCGGCATGTTGGCGAAGTACTGCGCCATCATTTTTTGTTTAAAAAGATTGAAGCCAATTACACTGCCGAATATGAGGATCACTAACAGCAGCATGGACAGGGTCCATTTTTTCATCTGGTTACTCCCGCAACTTATTTATTTTAACGTTTTAGAATGGCGTTCCAGCTGGCATCGATCAGTTGTTCATACAGCTCTTCACTGAGCTCGATGCAGCCTTTGGTATGCTTCTGGGATAACAGCATCAGGTTTTCCAGTGCCAAAAAGCCCAGCAGTTCGGCGGGAATATCCCGAAAGAGTCCCTCTTCTCGACCGCGCTCGAAAAACTCGATAATGGGCTTGAAATAGCGATCGTCCATCTGTTTGTCCTCCTCCTTGTCAAACAGGGGGGAGGCCTCATATTGCACCCGGTACAGCAGGCAGTCCGGGTTATTCAGCAGGTAGTGGATACAGTTCAGCCATAAGCTCCGGAATTCCTGGTAACAGGGGTTGCCGAGATCGACCTCTTTCATGAGGGCTACCGAGACTTCCTGCATGCGTTCTTCATGGAGACAGCGTAACAGGGTCTCCTTGTCGGCGAAGTAGCGATAGATGGTGCCGGTGGCTACCTCGGCCTGTTTGGCCACCAGGTGCATCGACATGCCCTGAAAGCCGCAGTGGGCGATCAGGGTTTCTGCCGCGTTCAGTATGCGCTTGCGTTTATCCGACATGCTGTTACCAGTATCAAATTGCTCGTGAATGAACGTTCATTCATTTTAGGGGATTTTAGGTCTTTCCTCCTGTAAGTCAATCGTTCCGGTGACACTCTCTGGCAAGTCTAGCCAAAAAAAACAGCACTCTGATGACAAAAACGGCAGACGGTATTTTATTATGAAAAAGTGCTGGACAAGGCAGGGGGGTAACCTTAGTATTCGCAGCGTCCAAATATAGAGCGCCCGTAGCTCAGCTGGATAGAGCGCTGCCCTCCGGAGGCAGAGGTCACAGGTTCGAATCCTGTCGGGCGCGCCATCTGGTAATGGACAAAATGTGGTGACCGTAGCTCAGTTGGTAGAGTCCCGGATTGTGATTCCGGTTGTCGCGGGTTCGAGCCCCGTCGGTCACCCCAGTTTCAGGCCAAGGCCTGGAAGCAGTAAATAATGCGAGGGTGGCGGAATTGGTAGACGCGCTAGCTTCAGGTGTTAGTGTCCTATGGACGTGGGGGTTCAAGTCCCCCCCTTCGCACCACTGCTTCATAACAAACAAAACGGCGTTTAGCGCAGTTTGATAGCGCATCTCCGGGATGTTGGGAGTTGGCGGACCAGAGGGTCGCGACCCGACAGCAAAATTAAAGAGTTTATCGGCGTTTAGCGCAGCTTGGTAGCGCATCTGGTTTGGGACCAGAGGGTCGCAGGTTCGAATCCTGCAACGCCGACCATCATTGAATCCGACGTTTACGTCGGATTTTTTGTTTTTGGCACCGCCAAGAAAGAAACAAGGCCGCAACCGACAGCATCGGTTGCGGCTTTTGTCATTTGCGGGGGCGCGCTTTGAGTCAGGCCTGGCGCGCACGCATGTGCTGTTCGAAGCGATCCACACCGTCGGTGTCGCTTGCCAGCTCCAGGATGGCCTGGCGGGTGCGCTGTTCGAAGCGATCGACACCGTCGGTGTCGCTTGCCAGCTCCAGGATGGCCTGGCGGGTGCGCTGTTCGAAGCGATCGACGCCGTCGGTGTCGCTTGCCAGCTCCAGGACGGCCTGGCGGGTGCGCTGTTCGAAGCGATCGACGCCGTCGGTGTCGCTTGCCAGCTCCAGGACGGCCTGGCGGGTGCGCTGTTCGAACCGGTCTACGCCGTCGCTGTCGCTTTGCAGGGTCATGCGGGTCGGATCCTGGTAGGACTGCAGTTGGGCAGCCTGGGCGGTGCCTACCGCAAACAGGGAAACCAGGGCGACTGCGGGCAGAATGGAAGTACGCATCATTATATCCTCTCAATATTATTGAATTAATTTATTTATTGATGACTAGGATAAATAAGAGCCTACCTGGTTGATAGCAACAAAAGTTCAACGCTTAATTCAAATAAATTGAATTGAAAATACCGCCTTTCTCTGTGCAACCCGGCGGCCTCGCGGGCGGATAAGGGATCTTTGCTGCGGCAGCCGCAGGGCGGAATCGGGGTGGCGCTGTCGGGTACAGTTCTTTACAATGATCGGGCCGCATAGCCGGTACACTTTTTATTAACTTATTCTCAGGGCGGGGTGGAAGTCCCCACCGGCGGTATGCTGTGCAGCTTTTGGCTGTTTCAGCGAGCCCGCGAGCGCCCGGCCCATGGCCGGGGTCAGCAGATCTGGTGAGAGGCCAGAGCCGACGGTGATAGTCCGGATGGAAGAGGATAAGGAGCTGGCCGCCGCCGCCTTCGGGTCGCGGTATTGCGCTTTTGCATCGCCAGCGCCTGCCAGGCCTGCCCGCAAGGGAGGGGCCGCTGTTCCCTATGCCCTGATTCTGGTAGCAACAGGAGCCTTGCCATGAATCAGTCTGTTCAGAATACTTCCTTGCTGGCCGAATTCGGCAATCCCATCGAGCGCGTCGAGCGTGCCCTGCTTGCCCTTCAGCAGGGCCGGGGAGTGCTGGTGGTAGACGATGAGGATCGGGAAAACGAAGGCGATCTGATTTACGCCGCCGACAGCCTGACTCCCGCCCAGATGGCGCTGATGATCCGCGAGTGCAGCGGCATCGTCTGCCTCTGCGTCACCGACGAGCTGGCCCGCCGGCTGGAGCTGCCGCCCATGGTGAGCGACAACTCCAGCAAGAACCAGACCGCCTTTACCGTCAGCATCGAAGCGAAGGAAGGGGTAACCACGGGGGTGTCTGCCAGCGACCGGGTGACCACGGTCAAGGCCGCCATCGCCGACGGCGCCCGGGCCTCCGATCTGGCCCGCCCCGGTCATGTGTTCCCGCTACGAGCCCAGCCCGGCGGGGTGTTGAGCCGTCGCGGCCACACCGAGGGTACCGTCGATCTGATGCAACTGGCGGGGCTGCGCCCGGCGGGGGTGCTGTGCGAGTTGACCAATGAAGACGGCACCATGGCCCGGTTGCCGGAGATCGTCGCCTTCGGCAAACGGCACGCCATGCCGGTGCTGACCATTGAGGATATAGTGCAGTACCGCCACGCCGTGCTGGCCAAGGCCGGTTGAACGAATGGGCCGGCAAATCGCTGGCCCTTTTTTCATCCCCGGTTGTGGCGGCGTTATTCGAGCCGGAAGTCGTCCGCGTCCATCCAGGCCGGGAAGCGCTCCCGGTAGTCCCGCAGCTCGGCCAGGCTGAGACCTGCCTGCAGCACGGCGGCCTGGTGATCGCCGGCCTTGTCCAGCACTTCGCCCTGGGGGGAGAGGATCAGGCTGTTGCCGCTGTAGCTCAGGCCGTTGGGATCCTGGCCGACCCGGTTGCAGCCGGCCACGAAGGCCTGGTTCTCGATGGCGCGGGCGGTGAGCAGGGCGGTCCAGTGCTGGGCCCGGGGTGCTGGCCAGTTGGCCACATAGAGCGCCAGATCATAGTCGTTGCGGTTGCGCGACCACACCGGAAAGCGCAGGTCGTAGCAGATCTGCGGCAATATCCGAAACCCCTTCCACTCCACCAGCTCTCTGCTGTTGCCCGGTTGATAGAAACGATGCTCGCCGGCCATGCGGAACAGGTGGCGCTTGTCGTAGCGGTGCACCCGGCGGTGGGGATCCACCAGCAGAAAGCGGTTGACTGCCCCCTGCTCGGTGGCCAGGGCCACGCTGCCGCCGATCATGGCCTGCAGCCGCTGGGCATGGTCGTGCAGCCAGTCGATTACCTCTTCTTCCGGCAAGGCATGGCGGGCGGCATCCATGGCGAAACCGGTGGTAAACATTTCCGGCAGGACGATCAGGTCCTGGCCGTGCAATCCGGCCAGCAGGCCGTCGAAATGGGCCAGGTTGGCCGGGCCATCGTGCCAGTGCAGGGGCTGTTGCAGCAGGCAGAGGTTCAGAGTCGGCATAGGCGGGCTCCCGCTTCGTCCAGGGTGTCGTCTTGCTTAGCAAAGCATAGCCGAACCAGCTTGTGGGGGAAGGGAGCGGCACAGAATACCGACAGCGGGATGGCGGCGACCCCGGCATACTCGGTCAGCCAACGGGCAAAGGCCACGTCGTCCAGCTTGCTGACGGCGCTGTAATCCACCAGCAGGAAGTAGGTGCCGAGGCTCGGCAAGATCTTGAGGCGGCTGCCCGCCAGGGCCCGGACGAAGTGGTCCCGCTTGGCCCGGTAGAAGTCCGGCAACTGCCGCCAGTGCTCGGGATGGGCTTCGAGCATGTCCGCCAGGGCCAGTTGGGCCGGAGTATTGACCGAGAAGGTGAGGTACTGGTGCACCTTGCGCAGCTCCTCGGTCAGGGCGGGGGGCGCTATGGCGTAGCCGACCTTCCAGCCGGTCATGTGGAAGGTCTTGCCGAAGGAGGAGACGGCGATGGCCCGCTCCCGCAGGTTGGCGTGGTGCAGTACGCTGCTGTGGCCGGCGGGGGTAAAGCAGATATGTTCGTAGACCTCGTCGCTCAGCACGAAGATGTCGTGATCGGCAATGGCCTGCCACAGTTGGTTGAAGTCGTCCGCCTGCCAGACGGTGGCGGTGGGGTTGTGCGGGGTATTGACGATCACCAGCCGGGTGCGGGGGCTAAGGCTCGCCCGGAACTGCTCCCAGTCCGGCCTGAATTCGGGCGGGCTGAGCGGCAGTCGCACCAGGCTGCCGCCGGCCAGGGTTACCGCCGGCGCGTAACTGTCGTAGCTGGGATCGAAGCAGACCACCTCGTCGCCGGGGCGCACCAGGGCGGTAATGGCCGCATAGAGCGCTTCGGTGGCGCCCGCAGTCACGGTAATTTCACGCTCTGGATGAGGCTCAATGCCGAACTGCAACCGGGTTTTGGCGGCAATGGCCCGGCGCAGGGCCGGGGTGCCGGCCATGGGGGCGTACTGGTTGGCGCCGCTCGCCACATGGTGGTTCAGCCGTTCCTTCAGGTAGGCCGGGCCGTCGAAGTCGGGAAACCCCTGGGACAGGTTGATGGCCTGGTGTTCGGCGGCCAGGGCACTCATCCGGGTGAAAATGGTGATGCCCAGGTCGGGCAGTTTGCTGTCCAGGTTCATATGGTACTCCTTGTCGGCTGCTTGCCGGCAATATAGCAGAGTGGCCGCGTTTGACAATATGGACGTGTAGATGGCCAAGGGTGTGGGGTGTCATCGGCTGGGGACCGGCGACGGCGGGAAACCGTGCCGCCATATTGGGGTAATAAGCGCGACTTGGTGACTGATTAACAATACAATAACCGCCAGGTCTCTGTATCGCACGGGTTTCCCATGGCAGATGAAATAAAGAGTAAAAAACCGAAAACCACCAAGCAGGGCAGTGCCACCCAGGTCCAGTCCCTGTCCCGCGCCCTGCTGCTGTTGGAGCGGCTGGCCGCTTCCGATATGGGCATGTCGCTGACCGAGGTGGCCGGCAGCCTGGGGCTGGCTCCCTCCACCGCCCATCGCCTGCTTAACAGCCTGCGCAGCCACGATTTTGTGGATGTGGACGAAGTCCAGGGCTTGTGGAGCATCGGGGTCCATGCGTTTTCCATCGGCAATGCCTATCTCAAGAAGCGCGATTTCATCGCCCAGGCCCGGCCCTTCATGAAGCGGCTGGTGGCGGAAACCGGCGAAACCTCCAACCTGGCCATTCTGGAGAAAAACAGCGTGGTCTATGTGGGCCAGGTGGAATCACCGCAGACCATGCGCATGGTGGTGTCCCTGGGTAGCCGCTCGCCGTTGCATGCCTCCGGTGTGGGCAAGGCGCTGCTGTCGGTGATGCCGCGCAAGGATGCCCTGGAAATCATCCGCAAGACCGGCATGGCTTCCTTCACCGATCATACCATCACCACTCCCAGTCAGTTCGAGCAGGAGCTGAACAAGATCAGCCAGCAGGGCTATTCGCTGGACGATGAGGAGCAGTTCGAGGGCCTGCGCTGTATCGCAGCCAACATCTACAACGAGTATGGCGAGGCGGTGGCCGCCATTTCCATCTCCGGTCCGGCGGTGCGGGTCAAATGGGAACGTATCCCCATGCTCAGCGCACTGGTGATGGATGCGGCCCGGGAAGTGACCAAGGCCATCGGCGGCCGGGGCCCGGCTCCGTTGAAGAGAGCCGGTGGGCAGTAAGCGGCCGCTCGCCCGATCGGCAGCAATAAAAAGGCCAGTCCTGAGACTGGCCTTGTTGTTCGCGCGCGGCGCTTAGAAACTCAGCGGGCGGTCGCCCTGCTCGTCCCTGATCCGGGTCGGCAGACCCATTTCGTTGAGCAGGTTGATGAAGGGCTTGGGATCCAGCTCTTCCACGTTGGCCATGTGCTTCACGTCCCACTCGCCGGTGGCGATCAGCAGGGCGGCGGCCACCGGCGGCACGCCGGCGGTATAGGAGATCCCCTGGCTGCCTACTTCGGCGTAGGCATCGGCGTGGTCGGCCACGTTATAGATGAACACTTCCTTGTCCTGGCCGTCCTTCTTGCCTTTCACCTGGTCACCGATACAGGTCTTGCCGCTGTAGGTGGGTGCCAGGGAGGCAGGATCCGGCAGCACGGCCTTGACTACCTTGAGCGGCACCACTTCCAGGCCTTCGGCGGTTTTCACCGGCTGTTCGGACAGCAGCCCCAGGTTCTTGAGGATGGTGAACACATTGATGTAGTGTTCGCCGAAGCCCATCCAGAAGCGCACGTTGGGCACGCCCAGGGTCTGGGACAGGGAGTGCACCTCGTCGTGGCCGGTCATGTAGCTGGTCTGGGTGCCCACCACCGGCAGATCGTCGGTGCGCTTCACTTCGAACATCTGGTTCTGCACCCACTCGCTGTTCTGCCAGGACCATACCCGGCCGGTGAACTCGCGGAAGTTGATTTCCGGATCGAAGTTGGTGGCGAAGTAGCGGCCGTGGCTGCCGGCGTTGATGTCGATGATGTCGATGGAGTCGACGCTGTCGAAATACTCGTTCACCGCCAAGGCGGCATAAGCGTTGACCACACCCGGATCGAAGCCCACACCCAGGATGGCGGTGACGCCCTGGTCGGCACAGATGGCCTTGCGCTGCCACTCGTAGTTGGCGTACCAGGGCGGATTTTCGCAGATCTTGGCCGGATCCTCGTGGATGGCGGTGTCGAGGTAGGCGGCACCGGTCTCGATACAGGCCTGCAGCACCGACATATTGACGAAAGCCGATCCGACATTGATCACCAGTTGCGACTGTGTCTTGTCAATCAATGCCTTGGTGGCTTCGATATCGAGCGCATCCAGGGCATGGGCTTGCAATTCACCGGCAACCTTCAGGCTGCCTTTTTCCCGCACGCTGTCGACGATTTTCTGGCATTTCTCGACAGTACGCGAAGCGATATGGATGTTCCCCAGCACGTCATTATGCTGCGCACACTTGTGCGCGACCACCTGGGCGACACCTCCGGCACCAATAATCAGAACGTTTTTCTTCATTTTTTTCCTCTAACCGCCTCCTTGAAAGGCTTTGTTGTGGTTACTCCATGCCTCAGGAGAGGCTGTTTACAAAATCGTCGAAACCGAATTCACGCACCAGCTCCACGTTACCGTCGAGCTGACGCACGGCAATGGCGGGCATGTTCACGCCATTGAACCAGTTTTTCTTTACCATTGTATAACCGGCGGCATCGATGAACGACAGCCGGTCGCCTATCTTCAATTCGTGGTCGAACCTGAACTCGCCGAAGATATCCCCGGCCAGGCAGGACTTGCCGCACACCATGTACTCATGGGGGCCGTCGCAGGGATCCATCTTGGCTGGCTGGCGGTAGATCAGCAGGTCGAGCATGTGTGCCTCGATGGAGCTGTCCACGATCGCCAGCTGCTTGCCGTTGTAGAGGGTGTCGAGCACCGTCACTTCGAGCGAAGTACTGAGGGTAATGGCCGCCTCGCCGGGCTCCAGGTAGAGCTGCACCCCGTAGCGTTCGGCAAAGGCCTTGAGCCGGGCACAGAACCGGTCGAGCGGATAGCCCTCGCCGGTGAAGTGGATGCCGCCGCCCAGGCTGACCCAACTTATCTGGGGTTGCGCCAGCAGGGTGCCGAACTTCTCTTCGATCTGGCCCAGCATCTGGTCGAACAGGGCGAAGTCGCTGTTCTCGCAGTTGTTGTGGATCATAAAGCCGGAGATGCGGTCGAGTACCTGCTCGACCCTGGCCGCGTCCCATTCGCCCAGGCGGCTGAAGGGGCGGGAGGGGTCGGCAATCAGGAACTCGGAGCTGGACACACCCGGGTTGAGGCGCAGGCCGCGTACATGATTGGCGGAAGCCGCCTCGAAGCGCTCGAGCTGACCGATGGAGTTGAAGATGATCTTGTCGGAGTGGGCCAGCACTTCCTCTATTTCGTCGTCGGCATAGGCCACGCTGTAGGCGTGGGTTTCACCGCCGAACTTGAGCTTGCCGAGTTTAACTTCGTTGAGGGAGGAAGAGGTGGTGCCGTCCATGTACTGGCTCATCAGGTCGAACACCGACCAGGTGGCGAAGCATTTCAGGGCCAGCAGCGCCTTGGCGCCGGAGTGTTCGCGCACATAGGCAATCTTTTCCATGTTGCGCAGCAGTTTGCTTTTGTCGATGAGATAGTACGGTGTCTTGATCACCTCAGTCATACCCCCTTAGAGCCTGTCAACGACCCGGCGGTGGGCCGGGAAATTTCAAAGCGCGTGATTATAGAGGAAAGGTCGCGGCGCTTCGAGGAAAAAGTGTAGCCGCCTCTCCTTTGGTCTGGCCAGATTGTGAGTCGGATCGATAAAAGGCGCCGCCACTTGTTGTGCCGCAGAGGTGCTGATGGCGTCAGGCGCTACCGGTAAAATAAAAAAGGCCCTCCGGAGAGGACCCTTGACGCGATGCTGTTACCTGCCGGCGGGGCTCAGCCCACCCATTGGGTGACCTGGGCGAAGATCAGGAAGCCCATGGCGATGGCAATCCAGGTGGCGAACAGGGGCAGGAAAAACTTGACCCACTTGTTCCAGGTGACACCGGCCAGGGCCAGGGTCGCCATAAAGTAGCCGGAGGTCGGGTAGAGGATGTTGCCCAGGCCATCGCCCAACTGGTAGGCCAGTACCGCGGTCTGGCGGGTCACACCAACCAGGTCGGACAGGGGCGCCATGATCGGCATGGTCACCAGCGCCTGGCCGCTGCCCGACGGGATCACGAAGTTGAAGCCGAGTTGAGCGAAGAACATGCCGATGGCCGAGAAGATGGCCGGGAAGCCTCCGACCAGGTTGCCCAGGCCGTACACCAGGGTATCCATGATCTGGCCTTCTTCCAGTACCACCGCCACGGCACGGGCGATGCCGCAGATCATGGCGCCGACCAGCACGTCGCGGAAGCCTTCGTTGAAACCTTCGCAGATCTCCTCGGTCTTGAGACCGGCGATCAGGCCCACTACCACGCCCATGATCACGAACAGCCCGGCCATTTCCATCATGAACCAGCCCTGAGTCAGCACCCCCCACACCAGGGTGGCGAAGAAGGCGAAGGTGGCGAAGGCGGCCCATTTCTGGCGCGGGGTGGCGGTCAGCACACCTTCATCGTTGCCATGCTGGTAGCGGGTGCGTTTTTCCTGTTCCTTGGCGTCGCCGTCCATCAGGCTCAGAGCCGGGTTATTGCGTACCTTGAGCGCGTAACGGGTGACGTAGAAGATGCCGACCAGCAGGATGGCGGCGAAGGCCAGCACCCGTAGCAGCAGGCCGGAGTAGACCGGCAAATCGGCCAGTTGCTGACCCAGGCCGGTGTTGATGGGGTTGAGCACCCCGGCGGTAAAGCCGGCGGTGGTGGCGCAGAGAGCCACGGCGGCGGCGGTGACCGAGTCGAAGCGCAGGGCGATCATCAGCGGCAGTATCACCGGCACATACACCAGGGCCAGTTCCTGGGTGCCGATCAGGGTGGCGATCACCGCGAAGGTGGTCATCAGTACCGGGATGATGACGATGCTGTTATTGGCGAAGCGTCGGGTCAGCTTGTCGACGCCGATCTCGATGATGCCGGTACGGCGCAGCACCATGAACATGCCGCCGATGATAAAGGTGAAGAACACCACGGCGCCCGCATCCATCAGCCCCTTGGGGATGGCGAGCATAAAGTCGACCGGGCCGACCGGGTTGGATTCGATCACCTGGTAGGAGTTCGGATCTATGGTGGTGCGGCCGTTGGGACCGGGGACCCGGTCGTACTGGCCGGCGGGCACTATGTAGGTGAGTACGGCGGCGATGGCGCTGAACACGAACAAGATGACGTAGATGTGCGGCATCTCGAACGACTTTCTTTTCTTTTCCGCAGTGTCGGCGGAAAACTGATTGGCTTTAGACATGGGCTCCATGACCTCTCCCTTCATTACATCAACTGAGTTAAGTCCATTTACGCTGAGCGGCGTAGTTTTTTAACAGGTCGCCGTCCCCGTTTTGCATATAAAACGAGAGCGGTTTTGTATTAATGGTGACCTTTACGATATTAATAACCCTTTATTAACACCGGATCAACATTTTTTGGAAGTTATTTCCGTCTTGTGGAATTGTTGCTTTTCCAATGACTGATGGCAGGTATTGGCAATGTTACTGAGTCCTTCAGGACTGGCGGGTGATTTATATCCCTATGTTTTTAAATGGAAATTTAATTAATTCGATGATTTAAATGGATTTTATTGTTTTGTTTTTCATATTTGCGATTATTGTACTTTTAATTGTATTAAGTTTTTTTAGTTGTTTATTATTAAATTGTTTCTGTTTATTGATACCATTGTGTTAATTGTAGGCCTTTCCTGTTTATTATAAAAAAGCGCCTCTTTTGGAATTGAAATAACTGATCCTAATGGTGCTATATCGACCGGGCACCGCACGTAGACTCGTCGTGACCCCATCCCTCGGGGCTCCGCTGCACCGATGGTCGCGGAAACCGTTGTTATCGCCGAGCTGCGACTTGCCACCGGCAACTCGGTCGCGGCGCTAACTCTGGTGCCAGGCGCTTCGCGCCCCTGGCGCAGGGGGTCTGCTTAGCGGTACCCGCCCGCTGTCTTGATTGATCTACCATCCGAAACAGCCAGTTAAACAACCGACGGTTATGAATGTTTCCATATGAAAACTTAACGGTCTTTTTCCGCATAAAAAAACCCGCCGGTGGGCGGGTTCAGTCGAGTAGCGGAGTGGCTCAGGCCAGCACCACCTCAAGTTGGCCAGGCTGCAGGTGGTGCAGGTCGCAGTTGTCGCCCTGGCCGATACGGTCGATGATAATGAAGCGCTGTTTGCCCTCGAGGGAGACGATAGGATGGTGCCAGGTATCGGTGTGATAGTTCACGCCCTGTCGGCCGTTGGAGATAAAGGCCTGAACCGCCTCCGGGCCGGGCGCCGGACCTCGCGGCGCCGCCAGGATCAGGAAAGGCTGCCCGTCGAGCGGGATAAAGGCCTGGGAGCCCCTGGGGTGCTTTTCCAGCAGGGTCACCGCCAGGGGCAGGGCGTAGGGCTCCACGTCCACCAGGCTGATGGCGACCCGGGCGCTGTCACCCAGGGCTTCGGCCCGGGCGATATCGTGATAGCGCAGGGCCTTGCCGTCGTTGATATAGAACTGGTGCTGCTGCTCCGCCTCAATCACTTCACCGAAGGGGGCGAAGGCGGCGGCGGTGAGGGGCTGGGCACGGAGTTGCAAGGTCATGAGCGCCTCCCTGCCGACAGGGCGTGGGGCGGAATAACGGCAAGGCAAAGCCCGCCGGCCGGGCCTGGACGCCGGCTGGATATCTGCGTGATGGTCATGTTGTCTTCTCTTTTTGGTCGGTGAGGGTAGCCACCGGCCCGAGGCCGGTGGCGGGTCTTCTTATCGTTATTATCGGGTTCGGATTATTCCGGCAGCACCAGAATGGCCCGGAAATCGTTGACGTTGGTGCGAGTAGGTCCGATTTCCACCAGGGTGCCAAGCCGGGAAAAGAAACCGTAGCTGTCATTATTGGCCAGGTAGTCTTCCGCCTTCAGTCCGGCCACGTCGGCCTGCCGGTACAGCTCCGGGGTGAGGTAGGCGCCGGCGTTGTCTTCCACCCCGTCGATGCCATCGGTGTCGGCGGCCAGGGCGTAGACACCTTTCAGACCCTTCAGTTCGTTGAACAGGCTCAGCATGAACTCGCTGTTGCGTCCACCGCGGCCATTGCCCCTGATAGTGACCGTGGTTTCGCCGCCGGAGAGGATCACGCAGGGCGCCGAGATTGGCTGGCCGCACTTGACTATCTGCTTGGCGATGGCGGCGTGCACCTTGGCCACTTCCCGGGACTCGCCCTCGATGCAGTCACCCAGTACCAGCGGGGTGATATCGTGGGACATAGCTACGTCGGCGGCGGCATCCAGTGCATCCTGTGGGGTCGCGATCATGTGGAACTCGGCCCGGCTCAGGCGTTCGTCCCCTGGCTTGACGGTCTCGGACTCGGGGTTCTGCAGCCAGGCGCGTACATGGGACGCCACTTCGATGCCGTAGCTGTCGAGGATGGCCAGG
This sequence comes from Zobellella sp. DQSA1, assembly GCF_041950555.1. Classification (GTDB taxonomy): domain Bacteria; phylum Pseudomonadota; class Gammaproteobacteria; order Enterobacterales; family Aeromonadaceae; genus Oceanimonas. Next base: position 3,973,178 of record NZ_CP169531.1, on the reverse strand, counting down.
GCCTGGGCCGAGGTGGTGGGATCCGCCACCGTCGGGCCGGAGGCGATGACGGTGGGCTCGTCGCCGGGCACGTCGGAAATCCCCAGGGCAATCAGTCGGGCCGGGTAGGCGGCGGCGGCGAGGCGGCCGCCCTTGATGGCAGACAGGTGCTTGCGTACGCAGTTCATCTCGTCGATGGCCGCACCCGACCGGAGCAGGGCCTTGTTGATGGCCTGCTTGTCGGACAGGGTCAGGCCCGGAGCCGGCAGGCTCAGCAGCGAGGAGCCGCCGCCGGACAGCAGACAGATCACCAGATCGTTCTCGCCCAGCCCGGAAACCAGTTCCAGGATGCGACGGCCGACCCGTTCGCCGGCATCATCTGGCACCGGGTGAGCGGCTTCGATGATCTCGATGCGTTCGCAGGGAGCGCCGTGGTCGTAGCGGGTCACCACCAGACCGGACAGTTCGCCTTCCCAGATGGCGTCCAGCTCGGCAGCCATGGAGGCGGCCGCCTTGCCGGCGCCGATGACAACGGCTTTTTGACGAGTATCCTTGGGCAGGTATTCGGCCAGGTTGCCCTTGGGCAAGGCGGCGGCCACGGCGCTGTCGAATAACTGCTGTAACAACTCCTGGGGATGGATATCCATGTGCAAATACTCCTGAAAAAACGGCTGTCTTTACATCTTTATAAGTGTCGGGGTGGGGCGGCACGACGGCAACCAGGATCTAACACAAAGCCCCCTGAGTGAAAGTCTGAACCTGCCGACGCCCGCCCCGGTTTTGACCGCATCGCGACCGAAGCCAAAAGGTCGCGATGCGGTAAAAAGGGTTACTCGCCCCGGCCAGTCAGGAGGGACGGAGGGTTGCCTGAGCCAACCGTCGATGGCAGGGATGCCATCGTCGAGCATACAAGGATGTACTTGCTGCGTGTTGGCGTGGCGGCCCTCTGTCCCGATAGTACTGACCGACCGGTGTGAGGGTTACTCGCCCCGGATATTATGGTTGGCCAGGTGCTCCAGCGCCTTGACCATGCCGGAGTGATCCCAGCCGTCGCCGCCCAGGGCGGTACAGGTGTTGAACAGTTCCTGGGCACTGGCGGTGTTGGGCAGGGCCACGCCCAGCTCGCGGGCGCCACTCAGGGCCAGGTTCAGGTCCTTCTGGTGCAGGGCGATGCGGAAGCCTGGGTTGAAGGTACCTTTCACCATGCGCTCGCCGTGCACTTCCAGGATCTTGGAAGAGGCGAAACCGCCCATCAGCGCTTCGCGCACCCTGGCCGGGTTGGCGCCGGCCTTGGAGGCGAATACCAGGGCCTCGGCCACCGCCTCGATGTTCAGCGCCACGATGATCTGGTTGGCCACCTTGCAGGTCTGGCCGTCGCCGTTGCCGCCCACCAGGGTGATGTTCTTGCCCATGATGTCGAACAGCGGCTTGATGCGCTCGAAGGTAGCCTCTTCGCCACCGACCATGATGGTCAGGGTAGCGTTGATGGCGCCCACTTCACCGCCGGATACCGGCGCGTCCAGGTACTGGGCACCGGTTTCGTTGATGCGCTTGGCAAACGCCTTGGTGGCCATGGGGGAGATGGAGGACATATCCACCACCACCTTGCCGGCAGACAGGCCTTCGGCGACACCATTCTGGCCGAACAGTACTTCCTCGACCTGGGGGGTGTCGGGCACCATGGTGATGATCACTTCGGCCGCTTCGGCAACCGCCTTGGGGCTGGGCAGGGCGATGCCGTTGTCACCCAGCAGATCGGCCGGAGCCTTGTTGTAATGTTCGGAGAAGTACAGGGTGTGACCCGCTTTTTGCAGGTTCTGAGCCATGGGTTTGCCCATGATGCCGGTACCGATAAAACCTATTTTCATGTTTGTTTCCTCTTGGCTTGGGGCGCCGGATGGCCGGCGCCGGGAGCAATCAGTTCAGGGATTCAGACAATGCCGTGAGTCTTCAGCCAGCCCAGGCCCGCTTCGGTGGTGGTGGCCGGCTTGTATTCGGCGCCCACCCAACCCTGGTAGCCCACCTTGTCCAGGAAGGCGAAGATATTGTGGTAGTTCAGCTCGCCGGTGCCCGGTTCGTGACGCCCCGGATTGTCGGCCAGCTGGATGTGGTTGATGATGCTCAGGTTTTTCTCGATGGTCGGGATGATGTCCCCTTCCATGATCTGCATGTGGTAGATATCGTACTGGAACGCTAGGTTATCGGAACCGACCTGCTCGATGATGTCCAGTGCCTGCCTGCTGTTGTTCAGGAAGAAGCCAGGAATATCGCGGGTGTTGATCGCCTCGGCAATCAGCTTGATACCGGCGTCCTTCAGTTTTTCCGCGGCGTATTTCAGGTTGGCGACGAAGGTGGCCTCGGCCTGCTCATCAGACACGCCGGCGGGCGGAATACCGGCCAGGCAGTTGACCTGCTTGTTGCCCAGTACTTTGGCGTAGGCGATGGCCTGGTCCACGCCCTGTTTGAACTCTTCAACCCGGCTCGGGTCGACGGCGATGCCGCGGCTGCCCGCGGCCCAGTCTCCGGCCGGCAGGTTGAACAGTACTTGTTCGAGACCGTTTTCGTCCAGCCTGGCCTTGATTTCTTCGGCCGGAAAGTCGTAGGGGAACAGGTACTCCACGCCCTTGAAGCCGGCCTTGGCGGCGGCGGCGAAACGGTTCAGGAAGTCCACTTCGGTAAACAGCATCGACAGGTTGGCAGCTAATTTCGGCATTGCGATGTCCTTTGTTCAGTTGGGGGCATATTCAGTATGGGCCCGACCTGGAGGCCGGGCCGCGTTACTGTCAGTCGAGCAGGGAGATGGCGGTAGGGGCGTCGGCACCCTTCTCGGCCAGCTCTTCGAACTCGTTGATGGCGTCGATTTCCACACCCATGGCGATGTTGGTCACCCGCTCCAGGATGACTTCCACCACCACCGGCACCTGGTGCTCGGCCATCAGCGCCTTGGCCTGTTCGAAGGCGGGGGCGATGTCTTCCGGCTTGAATACCCGGATGGCCTTGCAGCCCAGGCCTTCCACCACGGCCTTGTGATCCACGCCGTACTCGCCCAGTTCCGGCGCGTTGATGTTCTCGAACGACAGCTGTACGCAGTAGTCCATGTCGAAACCGCGCTGGGACTGGCGGATCAGGCCCAGGTAGGAGTTGTTCACCAGCACATGGATGTAGGGCAGCTTGAACTGGGCACCCACCGCCAGCTCTTCGATCATGAACTGGAAGTCATAGTCGCCGGACAGGGCAACCACCTGGCGGCCCGGCTCGGCGGCGCACACCCCCAGGGCGGCCGGGATGGTCCAGCCCAGGGGGCCGGCCTGACCACAGTTGATCCAGTTGCGCGCCTTGTACACGTGCAGGAACTGGGCGGCGGCGATTTGCGACAGACCGATGGTGGACACATAGGTGGTGTCGCGACCGAAGGCCTTGTTCATCTCTTCATACACGCGCTGCGGCTTGACCGGGGTGTTGTCGAAGTGGGTCTTGCGCTGCAGGGTGCGCTTGCGCTCCTGGCACTCGGATACCCAGGCACTGCGATCTTTCAGCTTGCCGGCGGCTTTCCATTCCTTGGCGACTTCCACGAACAGCTTCAGCGCTTCGCCGGCGTCGGACACTATGCCCAGATCCGGGCCGAACACCCGGCCGATCTGGGTCGGCTCGATGTCCACGTGCACGAACTTGCGGCCCTTGGTGTAAACGTCGACAGAGCCGGTGTGGCGGTTGGCCCAGCGGTTACCGATGCCGATCACGAAGTCGGAGGCCAGCAGGTTGGCGTTGCCGTAGCGGTGCGAGGTCTGCAGGCCGCACATGCCGGCCATCAGCTCATGGTCGTCGGGAATGGTGCCCCAGCCCATCAGGGTCGGGATCACCGGCACGCTCAGCACTTCGGCGAATTCGGTCAGCAGTGCATCGGCATTGGCGTTGATCACGCCGCCACCGGATACGATCAGCGGCTTGTCGGCGGCGTTCAGCATGGTCAGGGCCTTTTCGACCTGGATGCGGGTGGCGGCCGGCTTGTAGGGGGTCATCGGCTGGTAGGCTTCCGGATCGAATTCGATCTCGGCCATCTGCACGTCGAAGGGCAGGTCGATCAGCACCGGGCCGGGGCGGCCGGAGCGCATAATGTGGAACGCCTGCTGGAAGGTACCGGGCACCTGGGCCGGTTCCATCACGGTGACCGCCCACTTGGCGACCGGCTTGGCGATAGACTCGATGTCCACGGCCTGGAAGTCTTCCTTATGCATGCGGGCACGCGGCGCCTGGCCGGTGATGCACAGGATCGGAATGGAGTCGGCGGAGGCCGAGTACAGGCCGGTGATCATATCGGTACCGGCGGGGCCGGAAGTACCGATACAGACCCCGATATTGCCCGGGTTGGCACGGGTATAGCCTTCGGCCATGTGGGAGGCACCCTCGACGTGGCGAGCCAGCACGTGGTTGATGGAGCCGAGACCCCGCAGCGCGGCGTAGAAGGGGTTGATGGCGGCGCCGGGAACGCCAAAGGCTTTGGTAACACCTTCCAGCTCCAGGATTTTAGCGGCTGCTTCGATTGCTTTCATTTTAGCCATAATCGGTATCCATTCATCTGAGGTGCTCTCGGCACCGTTGTTGATTGTCCATGGTGGTCGGTGCGCAGTTCCACCTGGTGAGGGCGGTTAACAACTGCGCAACCCATAGCCTGATGATACGAAAAAAAATGTGACGATCAACATATTTTTGGAAGTCATTTTTACAATGTGGAATTCATTGGATCGTTGGCTTGTGTTTCAGATAGTGAATTTTCAGTGTAAATATATGTTTTAAATCTGTTTTTGTGTTCGTTTCCCCGGCGGGATCCCGGTCGTGCCTTTTACTTTCTGTTTTATGGAATTTGTTTTTCTTTTTTAAGGAGAGACAGTCTGGCCAGAGGGAGGGCGTCGCGGAGTTAACCATAGCATCACTTTTACACTTTTTTATACATAAGTGTTTTAGTTTTTGTATGCAATTCTGGCGGGCCGATCGTCGGCTCCACTCCGACCCTGCCGGAGCCTGGTGACGACGGTTGTTGTGCGCCGCCCTTATTTCGGGTGCGCGGCGGGGTATAAAGAGGGGGAAAAGAGAAGCCTGCCCGGGCAACGGCGGCCAGATACGCCCGGCAAGGCGGTACCGGCCATGCCACCGAAGCCCGTGTCATGCGGGCTTAATACTTGGCTGGCATATATGGGCGTGGCGGTTTTCGCGCGGTTACACGCGGGTCGGCCTGGTCTTTCCCGCTCTTTTTTGTGCGGTGCACAAAAAAGAGCTTGTAAATGTTTTTTGTGCGGTGCAATAATGACCATGCGCGCCGAGAAAAAGTTGTGTGATGATGTTTTCCCTGTTGGCGTGCAGGGCTCATTGCCTTCCCATACTTCAGGAGACGTTACTATGTCATTGTTCGATTTTGAAAAACTGCAAAGTGCCCAACAAGCCAACCTGGATCTGGTGCAGAAGCTGAGCAGCAGCCTGTTTTCCAGCGCAGAGAAACTGGGCCAGCTGCAATACCAGGCCATCACCGAGCTGAGTGCGGCCCAGTTTGACTACGGCAGCAAGCTGCTGGCGGTGCGGGACCCCAAGGCTTTCTTCGAGCTGCAGACCGCTTTTTTCAGCCCCACTGCTCTGCTGGAACGCCAGCTGGCCTTCAACCGTGATGTATTCGCGCTGGTCACCGGTGCGCAGCAGGAAGTGAGCAAGTTCGGTGAACAGCAAGTCGCCGCCGGCAGCAAGCAGGTGGACGAACTGGTCGAGCAGTTCGCCAACAGCGTACCGGCCGCCGCCGAGCCTGCGGTTACCGCCCTGAAAACCGTGGTCAGCAACGCCAACGAAGCGTACGAAAGTGCCCAGAAGGCTGCGAAGGAAGCGGCCGATATCGCCGACAAGGCGGTGAAGCAGGCTGCGGAGAATTCCGAAAAAGCCGCCAAGCAAGTGGCCGAAGCCGCAGAAAAAGGCATCAATACCGTGGCTGCCGCCGCCTCCAATACCGCGACCGCGGCCGGCAAGACCACTCGTGGTGCGGCCAAAGCAAACTAAATAACAATCAATAACTTGTTGTTATCTCGTTTGAGGCGATAAGGATCACTCCTTATCGCCTTTTTTTGGATCGTTGGGGTCGGAACCGCCGCCCGGGAAGCCGCCGAACAGGCCGAACATGTTCTGGGTGTTGAGATAGAGGTTGCGGGACTGTTCCACGTACTGGCGCATCAGCTCCTGCATCATTGGCACCTGGCTGTGCATATACTCGGCCCAGGCCTTGGAGGACTGCATGCCGGCCTGGGCCTGGATATCGATCACCGACTGGATGCTTTCTTCCAGGTAGCTGCCCAGCACCCCCTGAAAGGGGCCATAGAAGCGGATGATGTTCTTCAGCATGTCGCTGGAGAAGATGGGATCGCCGTCACTTTCCGCCTCCTGGATGATCTGCAGCAGTATGCTGCGGGTCAGATCTTCGCCGGTTTTGGCGTCCACCACCTGAAAAGGCTCTTCTTCCTGCACCAGCCGACGGATGTCGGCCAGGGTGACGTGGCTGCTGGTATGGCTGTCGTACAGGCGGCGATTGGGGTACTTCTTGATAATGCGAACACTATCCTGCGGTTTGGACATGCGGCACTGGCTCTCGGCTGGCTGGGTTCAGGGCAGTGTATCCCAATCCCCGGGGGGGCTCAATTTGGCTGTGGTGCCCGCTGGCGCGGCGCACAGACCATGGCTGGAAACGGCCACACAGACGGTCAATATGGTTTTTTTCATGAGGAGCGTCTCAAAACAACAATGCCTGGAGGAAGGGGCTCAACGCATCAGGTACCTGGGGCCGGATGATCATTGAGGCTAAGCGGGCATTCTATGCCCCCTTATATCAATACTAATGTTTATGATAATTAACATTATTCATTTTATTTATCTTTCCATTCGCCAAGGCCCGGCCGCGCGGCGACCGGGAGCGGCATGAGCATAGGGCGGAGCGATAAAGCCTGCCCGTCTCCCCCTGGCGTCGGCGGAGAGCAAGGCGACGCCGGGACGGGCCGAGATCAGTCGTCGAGCAGGGTGCGGGAAAATTCCTCGAGGGGCTGGGGGCGGCCGAAGAAATAGCCCTGCAGGTAATGTACTTGCCGTGCCGCCAGGTAATCCACCTGGGCCTGGTTTTCCACGCCTTCCGCCACCATCTTGAGCTCGAGCCGGGTGGCCAGATCGATCACGTTGTCGACAAGGTGGCTGGAAAGGGCATCGACCCCGATCATGCCCACGAAGCTCCGGTCTATCTTGAGAAAATCCACCCGGAACTGTTGCAGGTAGGCCAGGCTGGAGTGACCGGTGCCGAAGTCGTCGATGGCGACCAGGACACCCAGGGCGCGCAGCTCGGCAAAGAGCCTGTCGGTGACGTCGTCGGCGACCACCAGCTCCCGTTCGGTCAGCTCCAGTACCAGCTTGACGGGATGGCCATCGAAGGCCGTGATGAACGCCCGGCAGTCATCCACCAGATCGAAGTCCCGACAGTGGCTGGCGCTGATGTTGAAGCCGAAGTGAAAACCGACCGGCAATTGCCGGGCCAGGGGGGCGAAGTGCTCCCGCACCTGGGTCATCAGGGCGCGGGTCATGGGAATGACGAGTCCGCTGTCTTCGGCCAGGGGGATAAAGCGGTCCGGCGGTATCATCCCCTGCCTGGGATGTTGCCAGCGCATCAGGACTTCACAACCGGTGCAACGCCGTTCCTGGCCGTCGACCACGAGCTGCAGAAAAGGCACGAACTCCTGATGCTGCAGCGCCCGTGCCAGCTCCTGGGCGGGGGAGATGGCGCGACCCAGCAGCCAGAACAGACCGAACCCGGCTCCCAGGCTGAACAGGGGAAGCAGGAGCAGGCTGCCACTGGAGTAGGTCCAGGCGTGGTGCCAGTAGTTCTGGCCGGAAAGGTGGGTGCCGAGCCGGTAGGCGTAGTCCGTGGAGGAGAGAGACAGTTCTTGCCCCGCCTGAGCCGGCAGACCCTCGTGAACCTGGCCGTCCGGCCCCATCCAGCGCGAGCCGACGACAAGGTGAAGCGGTGCGCCGTCGCCCGGCATGTCGAGGATATTGCGCAGGTAGTAGCCGTCTATCCCCACCAGCACGCTGTACTCCCCGGCCGGTTGGCGGTAGGCGATAAGGGGGTGGTTGGGGGTCACCCGGTTGCCGGGCATCAGGTTCAGCTGGCCTTCTATGAAGTCGTCGATCCGTGAGTCGGCCTGGTAGGAGCCGTAGAGGGAGGTGCAGTAGATAGTGCGGCCCCGGGCCAGGTTGACGGTGCGGACGTCCGGCACCGTCGCCACCTGCTCGCGCAGCCGCTGTTCCACCAGTTCGCAGGGCTGGCCGGCATGCTCTGCCACGGCATCGGCGGCGCGGTGGGCATGGTCCAGGGTCTGGTCCATCATCCGCCGGGCGTGATCCAGCCGGTTTTGGGCGTCCCGATGCAGTCCGCTTTGGGTCTGCCAGTAGATGATCCCCAGGCCCAGCAGGATGGGCAGCAGGCCGGCGAGCAGGGCCGCGGCCAAATGAAGGTAAAAACGGCGCAGCCTGGCGTGGTGGAATGGCATCTGGCCTCCCGGGTAGGAAATACGGACAATTCTATGTCATAAAGTCGGTTCCGACATACCGGAATCGGCTTTGTGATCAGTCCGTTACCCGATGAAACATAACATGGGGCCATGGGGCCGCTCAGCACAGGGCATGTTTCCAGGCGTGGGCCCCGTACCGACACAGCAGCGTTACCGCCAGCATGGCCAGCATCAGGACTGACAGCAGGCCGGGATAGCCCCAGAGGTCGAGCAACATTCCGGCGGCGGTGGCGACCAGCAGGCGGCCCAGGGCAAAGAGACTGGCCTGGATACCGTAATCGGTGGCGCGAGCCCTGGCGCGAGAAAAATGCATCATCAGTCCGAAGGTCAGGGCCGCCGCCATCCCCATGGCGGCAGAGAGCAGTACCACCCCCGGCAGGGTCAGCATGCCGGCCGCAGGGATCGCGACGGCGGCGGTCAGGGTCAGCAGTGCCAGCAGGCCGAGCAGGGCGACCCTCTGTACGGTCCGGACTATGCCCAGGTGAGCAGCCAGGCGCCCGCAGAGCAGGCTGGCGATGGCGGCGACGGTGCCGCCGCCAACCCCCGCTATCCAGGCGGCCTGCTCAACGGAAAAACCGTGGTCCAGCAGCAGGGGTTTGAGATAGAGCCAGGCTGCGGCCAGGCAGGGGAAGAAAAGCAGCAGCAGGCAGTTCCACAAGCCGCTGCCGTCCTGGCCGAAGTAGCCCAGCCAGATATTTTTTATGGTGCCTTGCGGAGGGGCTGGTTCCTGCCTGCCTTGTAGGGCCGGCAGCAGCAGGGCGATGGCGCTCCCCAGGGCGACCATCATCAGCATGAAGGGCGCTTGCCAGCCCCAGCGGGATTGGACCAGCAGCATCAGGCCGCCACCGGTGATAGCTCCCAGGCTCATGGCGCCGGAGCGGATGCTTCCGGCAAGCAGGCGCTGGTGGACGGGGATCAGGCGAATGGCCAGCGCGTTGAGCGGAATGTCGGCCCAGGTCAGTAGCAGGCCGGCGGTCAGTGCCAGGCCATAAAGATAACCCCGTTGCTCCAGCAGTGTCTGGCCCTGCCAGGCCAACCAGCCCAGGATGAGGATGACCCCGGCATTCAGCGCCAGCACCCAGACCTTGTAGCGGGGCGCGCCGTGACGGCGGCGTTCCACGGGGGCCGCCAGGGCGAACTTGAGCACGGCGGGCATGCCGGTCAGCATATAAAGCCCGATGTCGGTTCCCGACCAGCCGTGTTCGCGCATCAGCAACGGCAGCCCCAGCCACAGGTAGACGGCCGGCACGGCCAGGGCAAAGTTGCACCAGCCGAACATCGCCTGCCGGTAGAGTGCATGGGAATCACGAAGGGTCATGGACGCTTCCTGGCCAGCAAGACGTTCAGGGGAACCAGGGCGAACTCATGGTGACCGGCCTGGGCCACGGTGTCGAAGCCCGCCTGGTGCAGCAAGGCTTCCAGCTCCCCGGCGGTGGGTACGAAACGTCCGGCGAGCAGCAACGGCAGATAGTAGGGCAATACCCGGGCGTCCGTTTCCGCCTGTTGCGAGCGCTCCGCATGCAGGCTGATAAAGACGCCCCCCGGGGCCAGGGCTTCGTGGATTCGTCGCAGCAACCGCAGGGGATCGGTGGCAAAGTGCAGTACCGACGAACCCCAGATGATGTCGTAGCCCTGCCCCAGGTCGGCCTGATTCAGGTCGCCGTCCCGAGTATTGATGCGTTGCTGCAAACCGGCCGCCGCGATGTTTTCCCGAGCGATGGCGGCGGTCTCGGGCCATTCGAAGAGCGTGATCCCCAGTTGAGCATGGTGCAGCGCCAGGGCGATGGCGATCAGACCCGGGCCGCCTCCCAGGTCGAGCAGGGTCCGGGCGGTGGTGAACTCGGGTATGGCCGAACTCAGGGTTATCGCCGCCGGGGCGCTGACGGTGCGCTGCTCCTGGGCAAGCTGGCGGCGGGCCGCCCGGGCCCAGTCGTGGCCGGAAGCCAGGGGCGGGTTCCGCGCCGGCCGGGGAGAGTGCAGCTGGGATTCCAGGCCCGCCGCCGTCTGGCGCAGGGCCTGGTGGCGAAACAGCCAGGATTCGGTACAGCGATATTCGCCCTCACACCAGTAACGGCGGGAAAGGGCATTGACGCAATAACGGAATTCCGGGCAGCGGGGGTGCCGGTGGCGTTGCAGCAAGGCCATGCTCCACAGCAGCTCCAGCAGGTACTCGGTATTCGCCGTGACCCAGTTCAGCCGCGTGGCCAGCTCCCGGCCGGTGAGCGGCTGCTGTAGCCGGATGAACACGCCGGCTTCCAGAGCCAGTCGCAAGGCTTCCGCCCGAATGCCGGATGCCGCCAGATCCCAGTAAGGTTGCAGTTGGTGTTGAGCCGTCATCATTAGTTCTCCGCCGTTAATGGTATTCAGAAGTCGTAGCCGATTCGTATGCCGAACTGGCGTGGAGGGCTGTACACATCGACGAAGCCGTTCTGGAAGCCGTAGGTGTCGTACTGGCGCTCGAACAGGTTGTCGACATAGCCGGTGACATCCCATCTTCCCCAGGCTTTACCGAATGCCAGGTTGAGCAGGCCGAAGCCGGCCCGTGCGTGCCGGTTGGCGGCATCCACATAGAGACGGCTGCTGCCGGTGAGGCCGGCCTGGCCGTGCCAGCCGTCGGCATCCTGGTATCTGAGCCCCAGGCTGCCACTCAGATCCGGGGCGAAGGGGTTGTGGTTGCCCCGATAGTCATTGCCGCCGTCCATAAAGTGGCTGAAGCGGGTGCGGTTGTAAGCCAGCGCCACCAGCAGCGACCAGTCGTCGTTGAAGCGATAGTCGAGCTCCAGCTCGGCTCCGTTGGCATCGGCCTCGGCGGCGTTGGCGACATATACCACCCCGGGGAGCGGCATCTGTTGTACCTGCATGTCGTCAATGGTCATCTGATAGAGCGCCAGCGAATAGTTCAGTCGCTCGGCCAGGGCCGAGCCCCGGATGCCCAGTTCGAAGGAACGCACTTTTTCGGGATCGTAAGCCGGGTAGCCGCTGGCCACGGCCAGGGTGTTGAAGCCGCCGTTGCGGAAACCGTCGGCGATGGTGGCATAGAGGAGGTCGCCTGGCCGCCACTGGTATTGCAGGGCCAGGCTGGGAGACCAGCGATGCCATTGCTGCCGGCGCTCCTGCCCGCTCGCGGGAGTAAACGCGACCCTGTTCCGCTCTCCCCTGGCCCCCAGGGTCAGGGTCCAGTCATCCGCCAGAGGCAGGCTCAACTGGCCAAACAGCGCCTGGGTGCGCCCCTGCTGTCGGGCGTTGAGGGGCAGCGAGGCCAGCGGGTTTTTCTGTTCGCCGCCCAGCTCATGATCTTCCCGGTCGAGATACAGGCCCGCCACCCAGTCGAACCGGGAGGCATGGCCTTCCAGGCGCAGCTCCTGCGAGCGGGTATCGAAACGGTTGTCGCGACGGATATGGAACAGATCCTGTTGCCGGAAGTCGGTGTCCTGCTGTACCCGGTCGTGAAAGCGGTGATGGGCGGTGACGCTGTGCAGGCGCAGCTGGTCGCTGATGGCATGGACCACATTCAGCGACAACAGCCGCCCGGAGGAGCGGTTCCAGCTGTCGGTGCCGGACCTGACCCTGGCCCGCTCACCACCGGAATTCCCCCACAGGCTGGCGCCATCGTCGAAGCGGGTGGCCTGGTAGCGCAGGGTAGCTTCGCTCCCCGGCCCCGCCATCCAGCGCAGTGCCAGCCTGCCGCTGTAGCGGCGGCGATCGTCTTCCCGTGCGCCGCTAGCCTGGTTATCGATAAAACCGTCCTGCACCAGCCAACTGCCGGTTACCCCCAGATAGAGGATATCGTCCACCAGGGGCGTGGCCAGGTCGGCCCTGAGGTTGTGCTTGTGTTGTGTCGCCAGATCGAGGCTGACGCGGGCCCGCCGTTGATCGGGCGCCCGGCTGTGCAGGCTGATCACCCCGGCCTCGGCATTGCGCCCATACAGGCTGGACTGGGGACCGCGCAGCACTTCCAGCCGATCGAGTCCCAGCAGATCGCTGTCGAACCCCTGCGGCATAAACACCGGAACACCGTCCACCACCAGCAGGGCCGACGAGGAATAGGAAGCAAAATTCGAACTGAGCCCCCGGACGACCGGCGGGTTGATGCCGGACTGACCGAAGGGTTGGAAACTGAAGCCGGGGATCCGATAGCTCAGGGTATCGAGATCCTGAATGCCCGCGGCCTCGAGCTCGTCGCCATCGAACAGAGTAAAGGAAGAGGGCACCGAGCCGGCCTGTTGGGTGATTTTGGTGGCGGTGACGAGCACCGGGGGCAAACTGTATCCGGCTGCCGGTGAACCGGGCTCGGCCCAGGTCGCGCGGTACGGAAGCAGGTTCAGTAATACCAGGGCAAGCCCCGCCCTCGTCGGCCGATTAACTGCGCTGTCCACGGTATCCTCCGGACGTGTCGATTGATTTACCTGATACGGGAACAATATCAGAATCAATATTTGAGAATGGTTCTCATTAATATTATTATCGGCGGAATTTATATGGATTCCGTTGAGCACCATGGTGTGGCCGGATGTACGCCGGAAAGGTGGGGAGATATCGATGAGGTACCGTATTGCGGCGGAAGAGGCCGGACCGGGCCCGGCCCGGGGTGTTAACGGCTGGGAGGAGTACCGCTTGCCCGCCGAGGTGGGGGAGTGTTATTTCGAACGTTACCGGGTCGAACCCGGTTTCAGCCTGGTCCGTTCCCGTTACCGGCCCCACCATGATTTGGTGGAAAGCAGCCGCCAGCAGGAGGAGCAAAGGACCCTGATCATCACCCTCGGCCTGTGCGGAGATTCCCTGTATCGCGCCGACTCCGGTGAGCGTCTGCTGTTCCGGCGGGGCCAAACCACCGTGGCCTCTGTTCGCGCCAGCCAGGGGGAACGCTGCTTCAAGGCGGGAGAGCTGACTCGACAACTGCGCTTGATCGTGACTCAGGGTGCCCTGGATACTTATCTCGGCCAGGGCCGGGGCGAACAGCTGCTAGGGTCCTGCGCCGGTCGGGATGGCGCTCTTCGGCAGTTGGCGTTTTATCCCTGTCCGGCCAGCGTGAACCGGCACCTCGAGGTGCTGGACGATGCCGAACTCGGTAGCCGGGGCGGCGATCTTGAGCTGAAAATCCATGCCCTGTCGTTGCTGTCGGCCCAGTTGCAACGGCTGCGGGTACAGGCCGGCGATAAACCCCGGCTGGCTCCTGCGGAGGTTGCCCGGGTCGAGCAAGCGCAGGACATCATGTGCGAGGAAATGGACCAACCGCTGACCATTGCCTATCTGTGTGCCCGTGTCGCCTTGAGTGAATACAAGCTGAAGGAGGGGTTTCGCCGGTTGTATGGCACCAGCCCCTATCGCCGCCTGACCGCATTGCGCATGCAGCGGGCCCGGGAGTTGCTGGCCGGCGGCTGGCAGGTCGCCCAGGTGGCCTACCGGGTAGGTTATGCCCACCCGGGAAATTTCAGCGCCGCCTTTACCGGCTTCTTTGGCCGCAGCCCCAAGTCGGTGGCCGGGGAGCGGTAGAGGTAAGGCCGCCGGCTTGTCCGCCCCCGGTACCGCCTTCGGCCCTCGCATCTGCTATGATACCGTTTCTGCCAGAGACTCAACTTACATTAGGACGACAGATGCAGATTACCGACAACACCGTAGTACAGTTCAACTACACCCTGAAGGACGAACACGGCGAGGTGCTGGAAAGCAACGTCGGCCGGTCGCCGCTGGCCTATCTGCACGGCCACAACAATATGATGCCGGGGGTGGAAAAGGCTCTGCTCGGCAAGGAAGCCGGTGAGCCGTTCAGCGTGACCCTGCCGGCCGCCGAGACCTACGGTGAGCGCAAGGACGGCCTGACCCAGCGGGTGCCGGTCAAACACCTGAGTGGCGCCACGCGCTGGCAGCCGGGCATGACCGCCGTGGTGCATACCGATCAGGGCCAGCGCCAGGTGACCATCCTGAAAGTCGGCAAGTTCATGGCCGAGGTGGATCTCAACCACCCCCTGGCCGGTCGCACCCTGACTTTCGAACTGGAGGTGGTGTCGGTGCGCCCCGCCACCGAGGAAGAAATCGCCCACGGCCACGCCCACGGCGAAGGTGGTCACCACCACTGAGCGGATATCCGCCCATTAACGGAGTCGGACCGGGGCCGGCTTTTTGCTTTGTGCACCGGGCAAGGTCCGCCCCGGCTTCATGCCCAGCGCAGTACCAGGCCGTCCCGTACCGCGAAGCGGTCGAAATGGGATTTCACGGTGTCGGCCACCGCCGCCAGTTCGGCAGGGGTCGCCGCCGTGCAGCGCACCTCCAGGTGCCCGGCACCGGCATTCAGTTCGCAGCGGCCCATGGCGAACTGTACCCAGCCTTGCCGTTCCTGCCAGTCGGCCTCGACCTTGTGACGGAAGTGGATGCAGAGTTTCTTGATGTAGCCTTCTCCGTCCGGAGTGGCGATGCGAGCCAGGCAGTCAGCCATGGGGATCTCCTTGTGAGGGTTGAAAAGCAACCATTGTTTTTCCTGTTCATGAAGTCGCCAAAGGGGGCCTTCGCCCCCTGAACCATCAGAACCGGTAATTCGCGCTCAGGCGGATATCCCGGCCGGCCTCGGGCAGGCCGCTAGCGAGAGCGTCGAAGGGCGCGTAGCTGGCGTGATCCTGGTACTGTCTGTCGAACAGGTTTTGTACTGTCACGGCCAGGGTCAACTGATCGCCAGCCAGCGGACGCCAACGGGCATAGAGATCGTGCACCCCGTAACCGGGCTTTTGCTCGAATCCGGGGGCCAGGGTGGTCAGGCGCTCCCGGAAGGTGCCGGTCCAACCCAGGTCCACGCTGTCTACGGGACGAAAGTCCAGGCTGGCGACCCAGGTGTCGCCTACGCTGGTACCAAGGGCCATGTCAAAGTCGCTCAGCGGTACACCGTCGAGTTCAGGGCGGCTCTGGCTGTAGCTCAGGCCAGCACTGACGCGGCTCCAGTCGTAGCCTATGCCGGCGGTAAAGCCCTTGGTTTTCAGCTTGCCCAGGTTGTTCAGTTGGGGGGGCAGGGGACGTGCTCTGTAGACGATACCGACCACATTGTCGATCTCGGTAACGAAGGCTTCGGCATTCAGGCGCAGCCCACCATTACGGTAGGTCACGCCCAGTTCGTAGTTGTCGGCGACTTCTTTCGTGCGATCGGTCGCATGTTCGTAGTAGTCCAGTACAAACAATTCTTTGATCTGGGTGCCGCGCATGGCCCGGGCCCAGCCTCCATGCAGGATCAGCTCATCGGTGACATCCAGGCTGAAGCCCAGGTTGGGGCTGAACCCGGACTCGCTGAAGCTGTTGCCGGTAAACTCTTCGTCCAGCTCATACCAGTCGTACCGGGCGCCGGCGCTCAGCATCAGACGGCTGGTTACCTGGAAATGATCCTGCAGGTAGAGGCCGGTCACGCTGCCGGTTTCTCTGGATGCGTTGAGCTTGCCCTCGTCATGACGGTGATCCACGCCGTAGGTCAGGCTGTGGGCGTCCAGCCTGCTGGTATTGCGTAGATCGGCACCATAGCTGTCTATGGTGCCAAAGCTTCTGCCAAAACGAGGGTGGTTGGTGTGCTCCAGTGATGCCTCTGTATTGTACAGGGTCAGCTCCAGATCCATCAGGTCGTTACTGGCGGCGTTAAAGCCGTATTTTCCGGTGATGGTCTCCCGAATCACTTTCTGATCGAAAACCGGGTTGCCGGCGCTGGCCACCCAGTGCGGGCGGTGCTTGCGGAAGGCTTCGTCCTGGTTTCGTTCATAGCTCAAGGTCAGCTTTTGCTCGTCGGTCAACTGCCCAACAACCTTGGCAAAGCCGGTCAGTACGTCGGACTCGGTGTAGCGCTGAGAGTTGCCGTCGCCATCCTTATAGTCGCCGAGCTTGGTCTTGGACAGGGTCGCCAGAGCGCTCCAGTCGTCGGTCAGGTAGCCGTAAACACTGCCCGAAGTTCTGTAACCGTCGGTATTGCTGAAGTAGCCGGTCTGGATCATGGCACCTGCCCGCTGGCTCGGACGCAGCAGATCGGTGGGATCCTTGGTGATAAAGCGAATGGCACCACCCAGTGCACCCGGGCCGTTGGTGGCCTCACCGGCACCGGCGGAGACTTCCACCTGCTTGAGCAACTCGGGGGCTACGGTTAGTCGACCCTGGTGATGGAACAGATAGCCAGCCTGAGTGGCACCGTCGATGCTGACATTGAGCAGGGTATCTTCCAGGCCGCGAACGTAAATCTTCTGGGTAACTGGTGACGAGCCCCCCCCTACCGCAATCTCAGGATTGCCGGAGAAAATGTCGGCTGCGTCAGTGGCCTGTGTTTTCTCCAGGGTTTCCTGGCCGATCAGAATGTCGGTGTCCGGCGCGGTGCGGCTGTCGGTGACATTGACGGTTGCCAGGGTGGTTACCTCGTTGGCGGCCAGGGGGGCGGACACCATGCCCGCGATGGCCAGAGCCAGCAGGCTGGGTTTGTGATTGCTGCTAAACACGTCGTCAACCTCTTCAAACAAGAATTATTATCAAATGATTAGGGTTCGTATTCTTTTTTAATGAAGCGGCAAAGGGAAACGGTTTTACAATTGTTACATCATTCCGGTGCCGGCCCGGTCAGCGCCATTCAGGGGAGCCGGGTGCTCATGTGTAGCCCGCCTTCGATCCGGTTGCCGACCTTTTATTCCTGTTGCCCTGGCCCGAGGAAATAAACCGTCATTGAACAGCCCCCACGCAAAAAAAAAAGCCGGGGCAGGCCCCGGCTGGTGCTACTGGCTGATAGTCAGCGCATGGTCACGAACTCTTCCGCCGCGGTGGGGTGGATGGCCCCACACAGGCGTCGAAGTCGGCCTTGGTGGCGCCCATCTTCACCGCCACCGCAAAGCCTTGCAGGATTTCGTCCATGCTGAAGCCGATGCCGTGGATGCCTACCACCTTCTCGTTGTCGCTTAGGACCCATCCACATGGCTCATACATCTATACTGCAAGCCTTTAATACTTGGCCGGTGGCGTGCGCGGATTTCTGTTGACGATGGGGATTTTCAGGCCTCAAGCAACACGCCGCACGGACTTGCGGGCTCTTTTTGAGTGGGTGTAGCGGAAAAGATCCTTCGGATCGTTACCGTCGTTGCATTCCCCCCAAGGTACCAGCTCAATGCGTGTACCGAGGTTACGTTTTTCCACCTGCTCGTTGATGTAGCGCAGGGTCGAGTAATCTTCCAATGCGAAACCTACCGAATCGAAGATGGTTATCTGTTCATCGCTATCGCGCCCCTGGATTTGGTTCGCCAGTACACGCCAAAGATCACATACCGGAAAGTCGTCCGACATTTGCTGGATGTCTCCCTCGACACGGGTTTGTGGCTCATATTCGACGAATACCTTGCCTGCCCTGAGTACATCTGCGTGCAGCTCGGTCTTGCCCGGACAGTCTCCGCCCACACCGTTGATGTGCATGCCGGGTTCGATCATGTCTGGAGTCAATATAGTTGCATAGGCTTTGTCGGCGGTTACCGTGGTGACGATGTCGGCGCCACGGACGGCGTCGGCGGTGGAGCTAGCCTGGATGATCTTGAGTGATGGATAGGCGGACAGGTTGCGGATGAGTTTTTCTGTAGCCAGCGGGTCTACGTCATATGCCACAATTTCTTCAATACCCAAGTGGTAGTGGAAGGCTAGCGCTTGGAACTCGCTTTGCGCGCCGCTGCCAATCAGTGCCATGCGGCGGGAGCCAGGACGGGCGAGGGCCCGTGCGGCCATGAGTGAAGTGGCGCAAGTACGCAATGCAGTAGCTACGGTCAGCTCCGAGAGGAGTATTGGGTAGCCGGTCTCGACATCGGCCAGAACGCCAAAGGCCATGACGGTATATAGGCCACACTGGGTATTCTTGGGATGGCCATTCACATACTTGAAGGCATAGCGTTTGGTGTCTGATACCGGCATCAGTTCAATGACTCCGATGTCGGAATGGTTGGCTACACGGGCCGACTTGTCGAATTCAGGCCACCGGATAAAGTCGTCGCGGATTGTGTCGGCGAGGTCTCCGATCATCTGGGCGATGCCGATATCCTGAATAAGGCTCGACATGGTCGGAACGTCCACGAAACGGGTCATAAATCTCTCCATCAGTAAAAGAGGTTGAAAGCTAGGGGGCAGTTCTGCCATCCCCCCGGTGGTAATACTGCCGGCAACGTCGATCATGGTGGTGAGCACTAGGGGCGATATTCAGATGGTGATACACCTGTCGCCAGTTCGCGTTGTCGACACCTTAAGGTCATTCCACCAATGTCAGCTATTGGGCGGAACGTCGGTGCTTAATCAGTTGGGTTCGTCAAAACAGCCTTTGTCCGGGAAGCCTTGTAAGGCCGTATTTCTCCGCTTCGCAGGCGTAACCAGTAGGAGTCCAAGTCCATTTTGACTTCCGGAGCCAGGATATAGAGCCCGATAATGTTGATAATGGCCATCGAGAAGAACAAGGCGTCGGTCAAGTCAATCACTGTTCCGAGCTGTAAGGTCGCTCCAATGACGGTGAAACCGCAGAAGATTAGCCGCAGGAACAGTTCTATTCTCGGGCTTTCGCCGAACAGATATGTCGAGGCCTTCACCATGTAGTAAGAGGAGGCGATGATGGTAGACAAGGCAAACAGGATGACGATTATGGCCAGCAAGTAGGGGAACCAGCCGATAACGGTCGCGAAGGCCGCCGAGGTTAGCTGCACACCGTCCAGCCCTTCCTGGGTGTAGACGCCGGTGATGATGATAACCAGCGCGGTAGCTGTGCAGATTACTACGGTATCGATGAAAGGCTCATACAGGGCAACCAGGCCCTCGGTAATCGGTTCCTTTGTGCGTACCGCTGAGTGGGCGATGGCGGCTGTGCCGACGCCAGCTTCATTGGAGAAAGTGGCGCGGCGCATACCCTGGATCATCACCCCGATGATGCCTCCTGCGACGCCTTCGGGAGCGAAGGCTCCGGTAATGATGGTGGCGAAGGCTGCTGGTACCTGACCGATGTGAGTGGCGATGATGACCAGCGTGGCTGACAGGTAGACAATGCCCATAAACGGCACCAGTACTTCGGTAACATGCGCAATGCGCTTTATGCCGCCGATGATCACTACCCCCACGACGACGGCGACGACCAGGCCGAACAGCCAGGCCTTGTCGGCGAAAAAGCTGGCCTCGCCACCGGTGACGTTGACGAACTGCTGATAGGCTTGATTGATTTGGAACATGTTGCCGCCACCCAGCGTGCTGCCGATCATGCAGATGGCGAAAAACGCCGCTAGAAATTTGCCGAAACCGCTCATGTTGCGCTTGGCCAGCCCCTTGCTCAGGTAGTACATGGGGCCACCCGAAATAGAGCCGTCGGGATTCTCGTTGCGGTACTTGACCCCCAGGGTACACTCCACAAATTTGGTAGACATGCTAAACAGGCCGACCAAGATCATCCAGAAGGTGGCCCCTGGGCCGCCAAGGGAAATGGCGACGGCGACCCCGGCAATGTTGCCTAGGCCAATGGTACTAGACAACGCAGTTGCCAACGCCTGGAAGTGCGATACCTCGCCGCTGGATCTGGGGTCGGTATAGTCGCCGCGGATTAGTTTCAGGGCATGGCCGAGAGCCCGAAAGTTGATAAAACGGAAGTAGAAGGTGAAGAAGATCGCGGCAATGGCCAGCCAGAGCACGATCAACGGTATCTGTGCCCCTGCAATGGACACGGTATAGAAAATGATCGACACCGCGATATTGGCGATCGGCTCCATGATGGAGTTGATGGTCGCGTCGATACCACTCTTGTCCTGTGCGAAAGCGGCCGGCATGAGCAGCAGCATGAGGCCGGCGAATAGTACTCTCATTATCATCATTGACTCCTTGGTAATTACCTGTGGTTTCAGGGCTTGACCGTTATTGGTGCGTTCTGAACGGCCCCGGACTCCTTGGTCAGCCCAATTAGTACTCCGGCCGGGTCGTGGTAACCCGGCGCCCGGGCTTCAATGCCCTTGGTTTGTACTGGTGCTCGACTTCCTCTGTGCACGGTGTTTCTAGGGAGAGAACCTCCTTGGGATGAATGACTGTTGAGATCACATTCTCGATGACGGAAGGCGCCACTGGTTTGGTTCGGGCTGGGACGAACTTGGTGGTGCTTCGTCGGCCACTGCCGTTTATCCCTCCGACCAGCAGGCTGCTTCATGACGACATCTCTTACTCATATCTCATGGAGTTGATGTTGAGCTGGCGTGTTTGTTGGGGGCGCTCAAGGATTGTTCTCGAACCCTTGAAGGGTATTCACGGCGTTGATACCGATTTCATCAACCATGTAGCCACCCTCCATGACGAAAAGCGTCGGGGTTCGAATGCTAGCGATTTGCTCCCCCATGCGGAGGAAGTCTTCGCTGGTGAGTCGGAAGTGACTGATTGGATCATCCTCGAAGGTATCAACGCCAAGGGATACGATCAGAAAATCGGGCTTGTACGTCACGATGCGATCCAGGGCATTCTTCAGTGCTTCGCGGTAACGATCCCAACCAGTCCCCTTTGCCAAGGGGTAGTTAGCGGTAAAGCCGGTGCCCTGGTCTATTCCTTGCTCGTGTGCGAATCCTGAAAAATATGGGTAGGAGACATGCGGGTCACCGTGGAGGGAGACGAAAAAGACATTGGCGCGGTCGTAAAAGATGTTCTGGGTGCCATTTCCGTGATGAAAGTCGACGTCCAGCACGGCGACTCGCTTTGCGCCTCGACTCAGACAACGCTCTGCTGCAATGGCGGCATTGTTGAGGTAGCAGTAGCCGCCCATATACTCTCGTGCCGCATGGTGACCCGGAGGCCGACACAGAGCGAAAGCGCTGTGACCTCCATTTATAATGGTTTCCATAGCGGTTAGCGCCACGTTGGCACTACTGCGCACGGCTTTCCAGGTACCAGCAGTGATGGGCGCACCTGCATCCATGGCATAGAAACCGAGCTTGCCATCGATAAATCCCGGTTCTTGGTCGATGGCCAGGTCTCGGACCGGCCAAACCAGCGGTAGCGCGTCATGCGTTTTTCCCGTTGCTGTCCATTCCGTCCAGGCATTTTCAAGGAATGTCACATAGCGCTCACTGTGGGCTGCGATATAGCAGGAACGGTCGAACTCTCGCTCGCCAATGATCTCTCCCAGGCCAGTGCTTTGGACTCGGGCCAATATCGTTTCGGCACGTTGAGGGTTTTCGAAGGAAGGCGTTATGGCGCCATCTTTAAGTTCTGAGCCGTGGTGGAGGAGATGTTTGGAACTGAAGACTGTCAGCATACTTAGAATCCTCTTGCCGTTGGGAAATATTAATGTGAGTAAAATTCTTTCACTTGTTAGCAGAAAATGCTTTGCCTTTTACTCATATATTCACGAAGATTGAGCCAAGTTTTTCTTCTTTGTGCGCATTATGAGAAAAGAAATTGCTTCAGAAGATCTTGATGGGGTCGACCGAACCCTGCTCCGTCTATTGCAGGATGATGGCACTCTGTCTAGTTCGGCCTTGGGAGAGCGTCTATCGATGACAGTGACGCCGTGCTGGCGCCGCCGTAAGCGTTTGGAAGACCTGGGATATATAAAGGACTATCAGGCCAATCTGGATCGTCGGAAGCTGGGTTTTGACGTGTTGGCGTTTGCTCAAGTCCGCTTTGGTGATCACTCCACGAGTGCTCCTGATGAGTTTGAGCGAGTGATCCTCCGGTTACCAGAAGTTCTGTCTTGCCACAAAGTGTCTGGAGAAGCGGACTATGTACTGACTGTGCTGGCTGCCGATCTGGAGAGCTATGGACACTTCGTCGAGGATGTTTTGCGCAGGCAGCCAGGTATTGCATCCATTCAATCAAGTTTTGCACTACGAGAAATCAAGGCTATTACGCGTATACCGGTTCCGGAATAGGGACGGCGAAGGGCGGATAAAAATAAGGCCGGATGTACCGGCCTTGGTCACTGCAACCCCGCTCAGCGCATGGTCACGAATTCTTCCGCCGCGGTGGGGTGGATGGCCACACAGGCGTCGAAGTCGGCCTTGGTGGCGCCCATCTTCACCGCCACCGCAAAGCCTTGCAGGATTTCGTCCATGCCGAAGCCGATGCCGTGGATGCCTACCACCTTCTCGTTGTCGCCCGCGCACACCAGCTTCATCTTGCAGGGCTGGCGGTGGCGGGTGACGGCGGTGTACATGGCGGTGAAGGAAGAGGTATACACCTTGACGTTGTCGTCGCCGTACTGGGCCCGGGCCTGGGGCTCGGTCATGCCCATGGTGCCGATGGGCGGGTGGCTGAACACCACGGTCGGCACCAGATCGTAGTCCATTTTGGCCTCGGGCTGGTTGTTGAACAGCCGCTCGGACAACTGGCGCCCGGCCTTTACCGCCACCGGGGTCAGCTCCACATAGCCGATGTTGTCACCCACGGCGTACACGCCCGGGGCCGTGGTGTTCTGGTACTCGTCCACCTTGATGTAGCCGTGCTGGTCCACCGACACGCCGGCGGCCTCCAGGTTCAGGCCCTGGGTCAGCGGGCGGCGGCCGATGGCCCAGATCAGGCAGTCCACGGTGAGGGACTCGCCGTTCTCCAGGTGCAGGGTCAGGCTGCCGTCGGCCTGCTTTTCCACGCTCTTGGGCACGGAATGGGTGTGCAGTTGCGGGCCTTCGGTGGCCATGACTTCCACCAGGGTGTCGGTGATCAGGGGATCGAAGCTGCGCAGCGGCGCCTGCTTGCGCACCAGCAGGTGGGTTTCGGAGCCGAGCGCGTTCAGCACTCCGGCCAGTTCCACCGCGATGTAGCCGGCGCCGACCACCGCCACCCGCCCGGGCTGCTCGGTCAGTGCGAAGAAACCGTTGGAGTCTATGCCGTATTCGGCGCCGGGAATATGGGGAATGATGGGCTCCCCGCCGGTGGCGATCAGGATATGGTCGGCGCTGTATTGCTCGCCATTCACCTCCAGGGTACGGGCATCCTTGAAGCGGGCGAAGCCCTTGATCACGGTCACCTTGTTGTTGTCCAGCACCCGGTCATAGGACTGGTGGATGCGACCGATATAGGCCTGGCGGCTTTCCACCAGCCGGGCCCAGTCGTGGCCCTTGAGATCCACGTCGAAGCCGTAATCGGCGGCGTAGAGCTTGACCGCCTCGGCGACCTGGGCGCCGTGCCACATGACCTTCTTCGGTACGCAGCCCACGTTGACGCAGGTGCCGCCCAGATCCTTGGCTTCAATCAGCGCCACTTTCTTGCCGTACATGGCCGCCCGGTTGGCGGAGGCGATGCCGCCGCTGCCGCCGCCGATGGCGATATAGTCGAAATGTTGTGCCATATGTCTGCTCCCTGGATAAGTGGGGGTCAATTAAAGCTGTTGGCCGATTGTACACCAAGTCTTGTTAAAGCTGACGGTCAGTAAATAACCGAATTCGCGGTCAATTGGAGGGCGACGGCACGAAAAGCTTGAACATTGGCGCCGCTGTCACCATGTTAGGGGGTATTCCCTCGATTGCCTGCGAGCAAGGCGACGGCCAAAACAATAAGAGGTACAGGACCATGACGAATCCGCTACTTACCATGGACGGCCTGCCGCCGTTCAGCCAGATCAAGCCGGAACACATCAAGCCGGCGGTGGAGCATGCCATTGCGGATTGCAAGAAGCGGGTGGAAACGGTGCTGGCGCGCCACGAAGAGTTCACCTGGGACAACCTGGTGGCGCCGCTGGAGGAAGTGAACGATCATCTGAGCCGGATCTGGTCGCCCGTCGGCCACCTGAACGGGGTGATGAACAGCGAAGCGCTGCGCCAGGCCTATGAGTCCTGTCTGCCGCTGTTGTCCGAGTACCACACCTGGATGGGCCAGCACGAAGGCCTGTTCGCCGCCTACCAGGGGCTGGCGGAGCGGGACGACTTCAAGAAGCTGAGCCTGGCCCAGCAGAAGGAAGTGGACAATACCCTGCGTGACTTCCGGCTGTCGGGCATCGCCCTGGAAGCGGAGCAGAAGCAGCGCTTCGGGGAAATCCAGGCCCGGCTGTCGGAACTTTCCTCCACCTTTTCCAACCGGGTACTGGATGCCACCCAGGCCTGGTTCAGGCACATCACCGACCGGGCCCTGCTGGCCGGCCTGCCTGAATCCGCCCTGGCGGCGGCCGAAGCCCAGGCCAGGGCGCGGGAGCTGGACGGCTGGGTGTTCACCCTCGACATCCCCTCCTACCTGCCGGTGATGATGTACGCCGACGATGCCGCCCTGCGCGAGGAGCTGTACCGGGCCTACTGCACCCGGGCGTCCGATCAGGGCCCCTCCGCCGGCGAGTTCGACAACACCGCCGTGATCGAGGAGATACTGGCGCTCAAGCAGGAGCTGGCCCGGTTGCTCGGCTACGACAGCTACGCCCAGGTATCCCTGGCCACCAAGATGGCCCGGAGCGAGCAGCAGGTGCTGGACTTCCTCGAGCAACTGGCCAGCCGCTCTCACCCCCAGGGTGAGGCCGAACTGGCCGAGCTGACCGCCTTTGCCCGCGAACAGCACGGCGTCGAGCGGCTTAACGCCTGGGATATCAGTTATTACGCCGAAAAACTCAAGCAGCACAAATACGCCATCTCCGATGAAGAGCTGCGCCCCTACTTCCCCGAGCACAAGGTGGTTCACGGCCTGTTCGAGACCGTGAAGCGGTTGTTCGGCATCAAGGTCAAGGAGCGCTTCGGAGTCGAGGTGTGGCACCCGGACGTGCGTTTCTTCGACATTTACGATGAAACCGGCGAGCTGCGCGGCAGTTTCTATCTGGATCTCTACGCCCGCGCCAACAAGCGTGGCGGCGCCTGGATGGACGACTGCATCGGCCGCCGCTACCGGGAGGACGGCAGCCTGCAAAAACCGGTGGCCTACCTCACCTGCAACTTCAACGGCCCGGTGGGCGACCAGCCCGCCCTGTTCACCCACAACGAGGTGCTGACCCTGTTCCACGAGTTCGGCCACGGTATCCACCATATGCTGACCCGGGTGGACGTAGCCGGGGTGGCCGGCATCAACGGCGTGGCCTGGGACGCGGT
The DNA here is from genome assembly GCF_041950555.1 of Zobellella sp. DQSA1. Lineage (GTDB taxonomy): Bacteria > Pseudomonadota > Gammaproteobacteria > Enterobacterales > Aeromonadaceae > Oceanimonas. The sequence goes on along the minus strand of NZ_CP169531.1, from coordinate 3,947,632 downwards.
GGAGCTGCCCAGCCAGTTCCTGGAAAACTGGTGCTGGCAGCCCGAGGCGCTGGCCTTTATCTCCGGCCATTACCAAACCGGCGAGTCGCTGCCGGCGGACATGCTGGAACGGATGCTGGCGGCGCGCAATTTCCACTCGGCGTTGATGATGCTGCGCCAGCTGGAGTTCGCGCTGTTCGACTTCCGCCTGCATATGGCGGGGGATGGCTCCCAGCCGGGGCGGGTACAGGCCATCCTGAACGAGGTGCGCAACAGGGTGTCGGTACTGCCGCCGCCGCCGTTCAACCGCTTCCAGCACAGTTTCTCCCACATCTTCGCCGGCGGTTATGCGGCGGGCTATTACAGCTACAAGTGGGCCGAGGTGCTGTCCAGCGATGCCTTCGCCCGCTTCGAGGAGGAAGGGGTGTTCTCGGCGAAAGTAGGCCGCGACTTCCTGCATGCGGTGCTGGAGCAGGGCGGTTCCAAGGAGCCGATGGAGCTGTTCAAGCAGTTCCGCGGCCGGGAGCCGAAGATAGATGCCCTGCTGCGGCATTCCGGCATCGCCGCCTGAATACTGTGCAAAAGGTGGCTTGGTCCACCTTTTTCCTCTCCCCGTCTGGCCAACTTCGGGGAAGATGGGGTATACACCAGGTATAGGTACCGGGCCCGGGATAATAGTCGACAAGATGGAAAGCATGGTTTCGTCATGGTTTAACCTGTGGTGCCTGGATCAGCTGGTTGAACAGAAGGTGGCTGACGGCGCCTTGTTGTGTCGATTTCAGGACGATGGTTGGCAGCCCGTCCTGGCGGTGGGGGATGCCTCTTCCAGCGTGAGTCTGGTGGGCCTGAACCGTTCCCGGGGGCCGTTGCCTGGGAGCCAGTGCCGGGCGCTGAGAATGGCGGCCGGGTATTTGTTACCGCTCGGCTCCGGTTACCCCGGGTATGCGCTGTTGTTCGTCTGGCAGCACAAAGGCCGCCATTTGCCCTTTTCTACCTGGCTTAATCTGTTCCGGGCCGTGTTCAGCCAGAATGACAGGAGCATGGCTGGCGCCGGCTTGCTCACCCTGCTCAATCATCTGCCGTTGCCGCTGCTCAAACTGACCCCCACCGGCATCATCCACTGGTGCAATGATCAGATCCGGCAGGTCTTGGGCTATGAGGCTGCCGAACTGCAGGAACGTTCTGTCTGCCACATCACCCATGCCGCCGACTGGCCCGAGACCCTGCGCCTTTATCAACGCCTCTGCCTGGAGCCCGGTCAGAGCATGGCCACGTTGGAAAAACGATTCTTGCACAAAGACGGCCGCCAGTGGTGGGGGCGGGTGCACATGACCCTGGTGAGCGACGACCGGGGCAGGCCCGACCATATAGTGGCCCTGCTGGAAAATCTGGAGCAACCGGGGCGGAATGAAGGGGGCCCGCCGTTGAGCCAGAGCCTGGAGCCATTCCGTCCGGAAGGCCTGATGGTGTGTGACGACAGTGGCCGTATTACGGCAGTCAATCCGGCGTTTGAGCGGATCACCGGCTATTCCCGGAAAGAGGTGATCGGGCGTTTTCCCTCGCTGCTAAAATCGGGCATGCACTCCAAGGCCTTCTATCGGCAGATGAATGAATCCTTGCGGGAGCGTGGCAACTGGCAGGGCGAAGTGTGGAACCGGCGTAAAAACGGCCAGGTCTTTCCGGAGTGGCTCAAGATTACCACCCTGAAACGCCAGGACAGGGTTTGTCAGTATCTGGCGGTATTCAGCGATATCAGCGACAGTAAAGCGATCACGCAGCCGGCCTTGCAAACGGAAGAAGACGGCCTCACCGGTCTGGCGAACAGGGCCAGTTTTCACCGCCGGCTGAGCCAGTGCTGCCGGCGACGGGAGCCCTTTGCGCTGATGATCCTGGATCTCAACAACTTCCGGCTGTTCAATAATGCCATGAACCACAGGGTAGGGGATCAGGTACTGAGGGAGGTGGCCCTGCGGTTGCAAAGCCGGTTGCGTGGTGGTGACTTCCTGGCCCGTATCGGCAGTGACGAATTCGCCATCCTGGTGCCCGGCATCGTGCAGCACCGTCAGGCGCGCATCTTCGGCAAGCACCTGCTGGGAGCCCTCAACCGGCCGCTTCGCCTGGCCAACCAGCACCTCTATGTGGATGCCACCCTGGGGGGAGCGCTCTGGCCCGGTGTCGAGGAGGAAGACGCCGAGAGCCTGCTGCAGCAGGCGGAGCAGGCGTTGTTCGGTGCCAAACAGAAGAAGCAGCCCCTGGCCCTGTACGACCGCCAGCTCAATCGGGTGCAGAGTCGTCGGCTGCGGCTGCAGCATGAGCTGGTGGAAGCCATCAAGCAAGGCAACCTCTGCCTGCACTACCAGCCCATCGTTGCCGCCGAATCCGGTGACATCATCAAACTGGAGGCTCTGGTGCGCTGGCAGCACCCCAGCCTGGGCTCTGTTTCCCCCGCAGAGTTCATACCGGTGGCGGAAGAGTGCGGTATGGTACAGGCCCTGGGCGACTGGGTGCTGAACCGGGCCTGCGCAGACCTGCGCCGGTTGCAGCTGGCGGGCTATGGCCTGGCGATGTCGGTGAACCGCTCCAGCCTGGAGTTCCAGAGCCTGGGACTGGACGGCGGCGAATGGCTGTCGGTAATCCATCAGTACGGACTGTCGCCCCGACATATCATCTTCGAGATCACCGAGTCCCTGTTCATGCAGGGCAATGAGCAGCACCTGGAGCGGATCCGTGCCTTGCGTGAGGCGGGCTGCCGCATCGCCATCGATGACTTCGGTACCGGCTATTCGGCGCTCAACTACCTGCGCGCCTTTCCCATCGATCTGGTCAAGATAGACAAGAGCTTCATCGACCATCTGCCCGGTAACCGGCGCGACGGCCTGCTGCTGGAAGGCATACTGCGCATTATCGGCGACCTGGGCATGTCGGTGGTGATCGAGGGGGTGGAAACCGAGGCCCAGGCTGCGTATCTTGCCGCCCAGCCCTGCCATTACCTGCAGGGTTATTTGATCGCCCGGCCCTTGGCCATTCGTGAATTGCTACCTTTTTTGGAGTCCTATGCCGGACACTCAGCACCTGGTACAGATTAGCCTGGAAGACCCCGCCCTGGCGGATGAAGCCAACCAGTTGGCGCAGACCCTGGCCGGGGTGACGACCCCGGCGCCCTTCGCGCTGGTGTTCAGCGCGGGGCGGCTGGAGCTGCGCAAGTTGGACGAACCCCGGCTCGGCGCCATTTATGTGGATTTCGTGGCCGGCGCCGTGGCGCACCGGCGCAAGTTCGGCGGCGGCCGAGGGCAGAGCATCGCGCGGGCGGTGGGGCTCAAGCACGGCCACAACCCGAGCGTGGTGGACGGCACTGCCGGCCTGGGGCGGGACGCCTTCGTACTGGCCTCATTGGGCTGTGTCGTGACCCTGTGCGAACGCCATCCGGTGGTGCATGCCCTGCTGGCCGACGGCCTGCGGCGGGCGGCCCTGGACGAAGAGATTGGTCCCTGGGTGAACGCGCGGTTGCGGCTGCTGCCCTTCGGCCAGGGCCTGGTGGATATCACCGAGGTACCGGATGTGGTCTACCTGGACCCCATGTTCCCCCACAAGAAGAAAACGGCGCTGGTGAAGAAGGAGATGCGGGTATTCCACTCCCTGGTGGGCCCGGATGAAGACGCCGACGCCCTGCTGCCCCAGGCGCTGCGCCTGACCCGTGCCCGGGTGGTGGTGAAGCGACCGGATTACGCCGGTTTCCTCAACGGGATCAAACCCTCGGCACAGATCGAAAGCAAGAACAACCGATTCGATCTTTATGTGAAGGAAGCGCTGTAGGGCCCGGCTTCTTGCCTAGAGGATGAAATAGCCGGCCAGTCCCCACAAACAGCCAGGGCTGGGGCGGACGGAACAGCCGCCGCTCCAGCCACAGGGCGTTGATAATGCCGAAGGCGCAGGCCAGCAATACCCCCAAGACCCATGCGAAGTACCACATGTTGCCTCCTTAATAACTGCCGGCTGAGTTTTTCTCGATCTGTTCCAGCGTCACCTTGCCCCACAGCTTGCGGTAGCACCACAGGGTGTAGCCGAGCACTATGGGTACGAAGATAATGGCTGTCAGCAGCATGGCCCGGTAGAAACCGGAGAAGGCCATGGCGTAAACCACCGGCCAGGCGGCGAACAGGGCGCCCCTGCGGTGATAAACCATACCTGGTTGCCGTCCCAGTGGGGACCCTGCGCGTTGATGGCCACCCGTCGTTCGTTGTCGGTCTCGCCCACGAAGGGCAACATGGCACCGGCGCCGCCGGTGATGGCGAAGCCGATAAGCGGTACGCTAATCAGCACCCACCAGATGATTTTCAGCAGTTCATCATCCATGTTCAGGCCTCTCTGGAAGCAAGTGCGTGATGGTAGCGGCCGGTTTCGAGCACGCTCGGTCCCAGCCGAAAAAGAACAGACCGATAAAGGTAGACTCGGGAAAGAAGGCCATCAGTCCTTCGATGGCGGGGGGCGCCGAAGATATCGCCCACATAGTGGGAGTAATAGGGCCAGTTGGTGCCGAACTGGAATTCCAGGGTGATGCCGGTAGTTACCCCCAGGGCGAAGTTGATACCGAATAACTTGCCCCAGAGCTTGGTCATGTCCTTGTAGATTTCCTTGCCGGTCATCACATAGACCGATTCCATGATTGCCAGCAGGAAAGCCAGCCCCAGGGTCAGGGGAACAAACAGGAAATGGTAGAAGGCGGTTATGGCAAACTGCAACCGCGACAGATCAACAATATCTTCACCGATCATTATCGGCCTCCGTGGTGTGTCGGGCATCGAACCATTGCCGCGCTATGGCGGCTTCCCTGGACAGGGCCAGCTTGGGTAAAGTCATGGCCAGCTCTCTGTATAAGCCACCTCTAAAGTGATGGTTTTTTCGCCTTCCAGGATGATCCAGATCAGGAAAATATGTCTCTGAACTATTAGATTTTTCTTGATTATCATGTGGTTAATAATTTGTTTCGCGATAGTTTCCATAACCGGGGTTGAGGGGCAGGGAAAAGCGGCTAGCATTTAAATTAGATTGTGCTAATTTAAAGGAAGGTATCCCGAACACGGAGGGCTTTCCCATGACGTTATCCAAGGCTCCCCTGGTGCAGGCCTTCCTGGAGCAGGACAGCGAAACCTTCAGCTATGTGGTGTACGACCGGCCAGGCGGCCAGGCGGTGGTGATCGATCCGGTACTGGACTTCGACTTCAAGTCGGGCCGCACCCGTACCGACACGGCCCGGCAACTGGTGGATTTTGTCCGGGCACAGGGGCTGACCCTGCACTGGATACTGGAGACCCACGCCCATGCGGATCACCTGTCGGCGGCCCCCTTCATCCGGGAGCAACTGGGCGGCAACATCGCCATCGGCGAGCATATCCGGGGGGTACAGGACATCTTCCGCCGGGTATTCAACCTGGAACCGGAATTTCTGCCCGACGGCAGCCAGTTTGATCATCTGTTCGCCGACGGTGACATCTTCGACGTGGGTGGGCTCCGCTTCCGGGTAATGCATACCCCCGGCCATACCCCGGCGGATCTGGCCTATATCGTCAACGAACAGGCGGTCTTCGTCGGCGATACCCTGTTTATGCCGGACGTGGGCACCGCCCGTTGCGACTTTCCCGGCGGCAGTTCGAGCCGGCTGTACCGTTCCATCCGTCGCCTGCTGGCCCTGCCCGAGCAGACCGCTATCTATATCTGTCACGATTACCCCAGGCCGGGACGGGAGCACCAGTACCTGACCTCGGTCGATGCGCAGCGCCGGCACAATATCCATGTGCGGGACGGCATCGGGGAGCCCGAGTTCGTGACGATGCGCGACGAGCGGGACGCCACCCTGGCCATGCCCCGGTTGATACTGCCAGCCATCCAGGTCAATATTCGTGCCGGCCGCATGCCGCCGCCGGAAGATGACGGCGGCATCTACCTGAAGATTCCCATCAACCGTTTGTAGGGGCGGTGTTCTTGGTGCCGGCCAGGTCAGCGCTTTCGGGTAAAGCGTGGTTCCGCATGTTCGAGACGGCAACGGTGCCTGCTCGATGTAGCAGTATTCAGATCCGGTATTCAAATAAGATTGATTATCGTCCTTTATTATTGGTAGCCGTCATTTGCGGTAGAAACGAACAGTCGAATGACCTGAGCCAAAAATCTCCTTGTCGGCGGCTTTATTGGCGCTAACACTATATGGGTAAAATTCTTCCCAGGGACATGATAATAATGAGAAAGAACACGCCCGTCACCGATACCGAACGCACCTTTCCCCCCGATGAAAGACTGATATCCACTACCGATATTCAAGGTAACATAGTGCATTGTAATGACGCCTTCGTCGCGGTGAGCGGATATTCACGGGAGGAGTTAATCGGGCAGCCCCATAATATTGTCCGTCATCCGGATATGCCGCCCCAGGCGTTCAAGATCATGTGGGAACATTTGAAATCCGGGCATCCCTGGATGGGAATGGTAAAGAACCGTTGCAAGAACGGGGATTATTATTGGGTGGATGCCTATGTCGCGCCCATTACCGAACAGGGCAAGGTGGTGGGATTCGAATCGGTGCGCTCTTGCCCTTCCCGGGAGGATGTCGCCCGGACCGGGCAACTGTATGGACGTATCCGCAGATCGGCTCCCTCTTGGCGGGTGGGGCACCTGGTTGGTGATGGGTTCTGGCTGGCAGCCGGTTTGGGGGGGGCTGCTCTGCTTTTTGGGGCCGGGATGTCCTGGTGGCCGCTCTGGCCCGCCCTGGTAGGGGTGGGGTATGGCCTCTTTACCGGCCTGCGGCATCGGCGCCGTCTGCAATTGTTGGATACCCTGCTGGACGATGCCTTCCGCCATGAACTGGCGGTGCAAACTTATGCCAGTGAACAGGGCATGCTCGGCCGGATCCAGGTTGGTATCCGCAGCGAACGGGCCAGGCTGAACGCCATTGTCACCCGAATAGAGGATGCCGCCCGGCTGGTGACCCGGGAGTCGGAAGCCGGGTTTGAACTGTCCCATCAAGCGACCGAGGGGATGCATCGCCAGCAGCAGGAAACCGAGCAGGTGGCCACCGCCATGCACCAGATGACGACCACCATCGCCGATGTGTCTGGTCATGTGCAGGAAACCGCTCGGCAGGCGGAAACGTCCAACGAACTGGCGCTCCAGGGCAGGGAGGTGGCGATGACGACCCGCCGCTCCATTGAGCAGTTGCGTGACACCGTGGACAATATCAGCCGTTCGGTGCTGGAGCTGTCCGGCCAGACCGCGCGTATTACCCAGGTGGCGGTGATGATCGAGCAAATCGCGGATCAGACCAACCTGTTGGCGCTCAATGCCGCCATCGAGGCGGCCCGGGCCGGGGAACACGGGCGGGGCTTCGCGGTGGTAGCGGATGAGGTGCGTCAGTTGGCCCTGCGTACCCAGAGTTCTACCAGGGAAATCCACCAAATCCTGGAAGATCTCAGGCAGCAGGCGGCGAGCTCGGTACAGGTGGCGGAGCATGGTCGGGCGGACGCGGAAGCCGGCCTGGTCCGGGTGCGTGAAACCGAAGACATGCTGTCGGGCATTTCCGGAGCGGTCGGCAGCATCGCCGACATGTCGACTCAAATGGCTACTGCTGTGGAGCAACAGGCGCAGGTAGCGGGAGAAATCAATCGCCAGCTCGATCATATTTCGTCCCTGGCTCAGGGCAGCCTGGGGCAGGCTACTCAGGCATCGTCCAGCATGGAAGGGCTGAGGTCGGTGGCCGATGAGCTCTACGATCTGCTGGTGCGGCTTCGCCGCTAAGCCTGCTGCAGCATGGCGGTGATGGTGCCGGCCTGGCGACGGATACGCGTAACCACCTGGTCGGCCCGGGCCGATACCTCGGTGGACTGGCCTTTCAGCTGGTCCATCAGCTCCATGAAGCGGCCCAGTTCGGCGGCCTGGCTGTCGGCGTGGCCGGCGCCCCTCTCTGCCACCGTGGTGGTGGCCTGGGAGGTGGCACGCACCTGCTCGGTTACCTCCATCAGGATCTGGGCCTGCTCGTGCTGGGCGGCGGCGGCCTGCATCATCTTGCTGATGGTCAGGTTGAGTTCGTCGCTGGCCAGGCGCAGCCGCTCCATGATGCCGCCGATCTCGCTGAGCGAGCCCTGGGTATTGCCGGACAGCTTGCGCACCTCGTCTGCCACCACCGCGAAGCCCCGCCCGTGTTCCCCGGCCCGGGCCGCCTCGATGGCGGCATTGAGCGCCAGCAGGTTGGTTTGCTCGGCGATCTGCTGGATCACCCCGATAATGGCGGCGGCGTCGCCGACCGAACTGGCCAGGCTGGCCAGGGCCTGCTGGCCGGTGATGGCGGATTGCTGGCTCTGCTCGGCGGTCAGCACCAGCTGTTCCACCCGTTCCCGGCTGATTCCCATGGCCTGCAGGTTGTCGCGGGCGGTGAGCGCGATGTCGTCGGTGGCCTGGCGCATCTGCTGGGCCAAGTGGTTGAGCTCGTTGACCATATGGACACTGCCGCCCATGGTCTGGTCGGTGGTGTGGGTATGGCGCTGGATATCCAACACCTCCTCGATCATCTGCTCCAGGGCCCCCGAGACGTGTTGCAGCTGTTCGGCCCGGCTGTACTGCTGTTGTTGCAGGCTGTCGATCAGGCCGTTGAAGCTGGTGGCGATCTGGCCCAGTTCACTGTTGGGATGGGTCACCGGCAGGGTGGCGAGCTGGCCGTCCTGCAGCAGCTGGCGGAAGGCGTTGCGCAGCAGGCGCAGGCGGTTGACCACCAGGATGCGCTGGAACAGGTAGCTGAGCAGGGCGAACAGCAGCAGGGTGGCGCACAGGGCCAGCAGCAGCAGGGCCAGTTGCCGGTATTCCTGCACGCGGCTCGCCTCCTGCCGCTCCACCAGCAGATCCAGTTGTTGTTCTATCTCGTTCAGGCTGGCGCCCAGGGCTTCCGAGGCTCGACTGCGCAGGGCCAGGCTGTCCTGGGTGTTGCCCAACTCCTTGGGATAACGGTTGAGCAGGCTCTGCACCTCCCGGCGGGGGGCGTCACCCAGTTCCACCGGCTTGGGTTTGCGCAGGGCGAATTCGTCCACTTCCTGCTCCTGATAGATGCCCAGCAGGGGCAGGGCCTGGAGTTGGGCGGACAGCTGGGTCAGCTCGTTCAACTGGAAATCCAGGGCCTGGCGAAGCCGGGGGTTGTTGTCGCCGATATAGCCCTGGCGCAGGTGGACAAGGCGGGGCAGGGCGGCCAGCATTTCCCCCACCAGGGTCTGGTAGCGGGGGGCCAGGCTGTGGGGGCTGTCGGCGTAGCGGGCCAGGGCCCTGAGCTGGTCGGCCAGCTCCTGCTCGGCGTGCTGCAGCAGGTGCTGGCTGTTGCCGGAGAGTTTGCCCGCCTCGCGGAAGTCGTGGGTCAGCTGTCGATACAGCTGACCCACCGCCTGTCGGACCGGCTCGCCGCCGGTATAGTGAGCGAGGGCGGTTTCCATCGCCTGCAGCCGATGCTCGGCCTCGGTCATCAGGCTGGTGTCGCCCCTGGCCAGGTAGGCGGAGATGGTGCGATAGAGGGAGATGTTGGCGTCGCGGCGCAGCTGTTCCAGCCCGGCCCGGGTTTCTTCTCCCTGCTGCAGGCGCCGGTCGCCCAGGTAGAAGGCGCCGGCCAGCAGCAGTGCCAGGGCGATCAGCAGCAGTGAAGACAACATCGAAAACAGCGAAACTTTCATCGGCCAGACCCTAACGTATCCTTGTGGTCGGCAGATTAAGACAATCCCGTGACAGTTTTATGACGAGGGCAGCGAGAGTACCGTCTGCATCAGCCGCTGGTGCAGCGGCTGGGCGGCCAGGGGAGCGGGATCGATCAGCTCCAGCCGGCCTTCCTGCTGGGGGGCGAGGCGATAGACGCTGAGCCGGCCATCCACCTTGTTGAAGGCGCGCCAGCCGTCCTCCACCTGCAGCACCGCCTTCAGCCGAGCCACCGCCAGCTCGGCACAGAAGGCCTCGACCGCCGCCTGGTCGAACACCACCTCGTCGAGAAAACGCCAGCCGATGGAGAAATGATCCTGGCCGTGGTTGCTGTAGCGGCGCCAGGGCTGGCCGCGGCTGAGGCGGGGCCCCTGGCCGGCGAGCAGCGGCCGGGGCGCATTTTCCTGGTGGGCCTGGGGGTGGGCCGCCCGGCGGGCCGGATCGTGGGCGCCCTGCAGCCAGGCCGGGTCCAGCCGGCCCTGGCAGACTTCCACCAGCGCTTGCTTGGGTGGCCGGTATCCATCCAGGCCCCGGCGCAGGGCCTCGAGCGCGGCCTCGCTGCACAGGTCCGTCTTGTTGGCCACCAGTATGTCTGCCAGGGCCAACTGATCCTGGTAGGTGTCGTGCTGCTGGTAGCGCGGATCTGACCACTGGCGCGGATCCACCAGGCAGAAGGCGGGGCCCAGCGTCAGTGTCTCCCGGTAGTGCTCGTTGGTGAGGGTGTCGAGGATGCGGCTGGGGTGGCCGAGGCCGCTCGGCTCGATCAGCAGGCGGTCGGGCCTGGCCTTGTGCAGCAGGGCGTTGAGCCCGATCTGGAAGGGCAGGCCGGACACGCAGCACAGGCAGCCGCCAGGCACTTCCTTGATGGTGGCGCCCTGATCCGAGAGTAGGGCGCCGTCGATGCCCACTTCGCCGAACTCGTTGACCAGTATGGCCCAGCGCTCCTGCTCCGGCTTGTGGGCCAGCAGGTGGCGCAGCAGGGTGGTCTTGCCGCTGCCGAGAAAGCCCATGACGAGGTGGGTGGTGACGGTCGTGCTCATGAGTCGGTCCGTGAAGAGTAATTTTGTTACTTTATAACATATTTTGGCAACGGCGCGTATGGGCCGCAGCCTCTTCTTGCACCCTCGACCGGCAGTATGGGTCACACGAGAAATGGTCACTCCCGCGCAGGCGGGAGTCCATGGATCCGAAGTTTGGAGTGCAGGTTGTTCGGGCCGGCACTGCCTGCATCCGGATGCCCGCCTTCGCGGGCATGACCATAATGAAGTGCGTACAAATGCCTCAGGGCTGGATTACCACCCGGCCCCTGAGCTTGCCGGCCAGCAGATCCCGGGCCGCCTCTATGCTCTGCTCCAGGGTCAGTACCTGGGCCTGGTCTTCGAAGTCGACCGGCAGGCTTTCCTGCAGCCGCTGCCAGGCGCCGATGCGCTTTTCTTTCGGCATATAGACCGAGTTGATGCCGAGCAGCTGCACCCCGCGCAGGATAAAGGGCATGACGGTGGTGTTGAGGGCCACGCCGCCGGCCAGGCCGCAGGCGGCCACGGCGCCATCCATCCTGGTCTGGCTCAGTATTTTGGCCAGGGTGCGGCCGCCCACCGTGTCCACGGCGCCGGCCCAGCGCTGGGATTCCAGCGGCGCCGGCTCGGCGTCCAGCTCGGCACGGGGGATGATGGCGGCGGCGCCCAGGGAGGTCAGCCAGTCGCCGTGCTCGGGCCGGCCGGTAGCCGCATGTACCTCGAAGCCGGCACCGGCCAGCAGCCGCACCGCCACCGAGCCGACGCCGCCGGTAGCGCCGGTGACCAGCACCGGGCCCTGGCTGGGGGTGATGCCCGCATGTTCCAGCGCCATCAGGCTGAGCATGGCGGTAAAGCCGGCGGTGCCGATGGCCATGGCCCGCTTGGCGTTCATGCCCGGTGGCAGGGGGATCAGCCAGTCGCCCTTGGCGCTGGCCTTCTCCGCCAGGCCGCCCCAGTACTGTTCGCCCACGCCCCAGCCGGTGAGCAGCACCTCGTCACCGATGCGGTAGTCCGGGTGATCCGATGCCAGCACGGTACCGGCGTAGTCGATGCCGGGCACCATGGGCCACTGGCGCACTATCCTGCCCTTGCCGGTGATGGCCAGGGCGTCCTTGTAGTTGAGGGTGGAGTAGTCAACCTTCACCAGCACGTCGCCGGTGGTAAGCTGGTGCTCGTTCAGCCGTTGCAGGCTGGCTTGGGTGTGTTTGCCGGATTCTTCTAATAGTAGGGCGGTAAACATGATGTTCTCCTCGGCACGGTTTCCTAGGACCCAGTGTAAGGAGACCGGTGCGGATTGCCATGGTCGGCACCGGCTAAATTGCGATTTTGTGACCACGGCGCCATCAGATCCGTTATTTGGAAACGGCAACCATCCTGATGGCTGCCGTCAGACTCGTACTAACCGGCTGTACGGGCCAAGCCGCTCCTCGATTTACCCGCTGTGAATGCGCGCATCAGGTACATCGGCATTCAGTGTTACCTGGCGGTCAGCTTTGGATCCGCGGTTGTCTGGGACCCGCTCTCGATGGCCTGGGCAGGGTGGTGGTGCCCACGCAACCTCAGCCAGACTCGTGAGGCCAAATCCGACAGCAGCACCACTACGGCCATCGCCAGCATCGTATTGGTAAGATCGAGCTGTTGCGCTCCTACCAACATGAGCCCCCAGCCAATCACCAGCCATTGCAGAACATAAATAACCGTTACATTTTGGCTCCAGAAAAACAGCAGCGCCAGGCAGCGGTTTGAGCCGGCCTTTCCAACAATCAACCGGCAGAGCCAGAGCCACACCATCACAAAACCTGTGATCCAGATAACTCCCCCCGGGCCGCTCCTCAGGTAGTAGCCGTAATGAAAGTCCATGTCGAATAAGATCAGACTTGTTCCTGCGGTCATTAATACCAGCCCGGCCCACAGTGTCTTTCTGAAAAAACGGGTATGGCAACCGCTCTGCCCGAACCAGTGGCCAAAGGCCATACCAAAAAGGGGAAAGGCCAGCCAAGGGAAGAGTGGGAACATGGCTCCCTGCTCTTTGCTTCCCCAGAGCAGTTGGAGGGCTGCATCGGGCACCATCCAGCCGCTGGAAATGTCCCAGAGTGCGGGAGAAAGGCACACCACGGCCAATCCCGCGACAATCCAGTACCTAGGATCAGGAAAATAATGTTTCAGCAAAACACATATTGCCAGCGCCAGGCCTGCGAATTGCAGAATATCGACAATCAGAAGTTCGGTAAGTGGTGTATAACCACCAAGTTGTTCATAAGTTACCAGCCCCATTTGCAATGACAACCACATGGGGAGAGAGCCGCGAGCCAGGTTTAGCATGTAGCCAAGGGCAAGCAGCCAGGCCGCACGCGCCAGCCCGGAAGCAAGGCTCTGGCGCGATGACGAAGCAATAAAAATCCCCATGATGAAGGTGAAAATGGGAGCGGCCGGCGGGCTGCCGAGAAACTTGATAATCTTGCCAAAAGCCGTCTCTCCAATGCCGGGCTGACCGTAAAAGTCCATAACATGAACCAACATCATAAAGAGCACGGCCAGCCCGCGGGCCAGGTCGAAGCTGGCAACCCTCGACATAGATTGTTTTGGTAATGATGTTATCCGTTCAGATGTCATGTAAACATTTCCCTAAGGTCCATTCATCAACAACAGGGCTCAATACACTCACGTCAGCGCCCAGCGTTTCAGTTCACCCGCTTTCAGGTGGGGTCTGTATGGATCTATTTTGAGGAATAACGTTCACACTTTCAATTGCAAAAGAGAATCATTATCGAGTTGATGCTGGTCGCACGGTGCCTTTATGAACAGACTTGGCAGTATCTGTAATCGTGCTCGCCTGCTCACATGGCGTAGACAGGCAAAGGAGATCCGGGCCAGGGGAGGGCACCTATATTTACTTTCTGCCCATTGAGCCGAGTCCTGCGATAAGAACCGGTGGCCCATGACCACACCGGTTGTAAAAGCCTCGTAGCACCTTGCCATCAATGGCGGTCAGCTCACCGTCGATGTGTTCATGAGCCGATTGCGGCCAATGAATAAAGCACAGTTGGAACTGAGCTGGGTCAGGCTCATTATGGTTCTCCCAACAAGGAGTCTCAGCGCAAGCAGAACGAGATGTTCAAAAAATGTTCGCGGTCTCACCCCGAGACCCGGGCGGTCCGAGAGCGCTTGAGCCAGGCTTCGTTGAGCCAGAGCGAGGCGATGATGATGAGTCCGCCCAAACCGAGCCGCAGCAGGTCCGCCTCCCGGTTCCAGATCAGCAGGTTGACCACCAGGCCCGCCGGCACCAGGGCGTTGTTCATGATGGCCAGGGCGCCGGCATTGACCCGGGTGGCGCCCTTGTTCCACAGGAAATAGCCCAGGCCCGAGGCACCCAGGCCCAGCCACAGCAGTATGCCCCACTGCAGGCCGGTGGTGGGGTAGCGGTCGGTGCCGAGCAGCAGCCAGGCTGGCACCACCACCAGCAGGGCGCCCAGGTAGAAGTAGCCGAACAGCTTGTGTTGCGGTGGATGCCGGGGATAGCGCTCCATCAGCACCTTGTAGCCGACCTGGCCGAGGGCGAAACTGAGGTTGGCGCCCTGGACCACGGCGAAGCCGAGCAGGTAGGCGTCGGTGATGCCGTCGAAGCGGATCACCAGGGCGCCCAGCACCGCCAGGGCGGCGGTGAGTAGGTAGCCGGGGTTGAAACGACGGTTGAGCAGATCGTAGATCAGGGTGACGTAGAGGGGGGTGAGCACGGTGAAGAGCAGCACCTCCGGTACCGTCAGCAGCAGGAACGACTGGTAATAGAAGAGGTACATGATGCCGAGCTGCACGGCGCCGCAGGCCATCAGCCCCAGAACCAGCCGGGGCGGCTGGCGCCAGGAGATAAGGGGCAGGAATAGCAGGGCGGCCAGGGCAACGCGGCTCAGCACCGAGAAGTAGCTGTCCACGGCGCCGGCCAGGTAGACGCCGATCAGGCTGAAGGAAAAGGCCCACAGCAGGGTTACGAACACCAGATAAGACATGGAGGAATTTTCGCCATTGGTAAAGATGGGGCGCCATAATGGCGTAAAGTGCGGGGCTGATCCAGCCGCGGGCCCATAAAAAAAGCCGGCGCAATGCACCGGCCCGGGACCAACATCAGGTTTGTCATAAAGGAGAGAATGACGTCCCCAAACAAAGTGGTTCAACACCACACGCAGAACTCTTGGGCATAGCGCCCGAAAAGGTTGTCAGCGTGGTAACCCGCGCCGCCCGACCCGAACATTCCGTTTTTGCCGCCATATCGGGATTACCTCGAATAACCCCGACACTACGACAGACAGGCAGTACCCCCCATGATGCCACCATGTCCAGAACCTTGTTCGGCCAGGCCGCCGGATGAAACAACCTCACCACGCCGACGATTAACTTGTCTGTGGCGCACATTCTATGGTCAGATAATCTATGTCAGAAATGAATTATCACCATGAATATATGGTAAATATCGATGGATAATCTGTACCAACGGTTGGATCTGAACCTGCTGCGGGTGTTCGACGTGCTGATGCACAGCCGCAACGTAACCCGGGCGGCGGAGCAGTTGAACCTGTCCCAGTCCACCGTCAGCCACGCCCTGGCCCGGCTGCGCCTGGCCCTGGACGATCCCCTGTTCGTAATGACCCGTAAGGAGATGCGGCCCACGGGCCGGGCCCAGGCGCTGGCGGCGCCGGTGCGCCAGGCCCTGGCCCTGCTGGAGCAGGGGGTGCGCCAGTCGGCGGGGTTCGAGCCCGATTCCTCCACCCGGACCTTTCGCCTGGCGGTGCCTTCCTCTATCGAGCACGGCGCCGTGCCCCAGTTGGTGGAACTGCTGCACCGGCGGGCGCCGGCCTGCCGGCTGGCCATCAGCGAGCTGGTGGACTCCGACTACGAAGACAGCCTGGCCCGGGGCGGGCTGGATCTGGTGGTGGGTTTTGCCGGCGCCGGCCACCTTTCCCACCGGTTGCTGAGCGAGCCCTGGTTCGATAATCCCATGGTGTGCCTGTCGGCGCGGGGCAGTGCCCTGCCCGAGGTGTTGTCGGCCGCCGAACTGGTGGCCTGGAGCCATGTGTCCACCTCCACCTGGGGTCACAACCAGACCCTGGTGGAACACTGGCTTAAGGAAAAGGGGCTGGAGCGCCATATCGCCGTGTGGGTGCCGAGTTTCGAGGCGCTGCCCAAGCTGCTGGCCACCGGCCGTTACCTGGCCATGGTACCTGAGCTGATCGCCCGGGATTTCTGCCATTATTACCCGTTGCAGAGCCATCGCCTGGACGAGCCGCTGTACAGCACCTATGTGTTGGCCCAGCATCCGCTGACCGAGTTCGATCCGGCGCTGGTCTGGTTCCGGCAGCTGCTGCGGGAGGTGGGGGAGAGCTTGTGCAGGGTGGAGTGAGGGCCTCGGCTTGATGACAACAGCGCCTGTTTCACTGGCAGGTGTCGGCCAACTCCGCCGACACGCTACGAGTACATCCATGTAAGCTCGCCCATGCCGAATGTCGCGTAAACCGTCGTTATCGCCGCGCTGCGACTTGCCACTGGCAACTCGGTCGCGGCGTTAACGCCGGTGCAAGGCGCTTCGCGTCCCTGGCTTGTGACGGTCGTCGGGGCCGTTCCCTTTGTCCGCCAGTTTTGGTTCCGGTTGCCTGTTTAGGCAAGCCCGAAGGTTTGTCAGCAGCCAGCTGCCCTTGGGGCTTATTCCTTGGGCAGGGGCACCACCAGCATGTCGCAGGGCACGGTATTCATCAGTTGGCGGGCCGACGAGGTGAGCAGGCTCCAGAAACTCTGCTCATGGCCGCAGACCAGCAGGTCGATCTGGTTCTGCTCCACCGCTTCGTTTACTTTCAGCGCCAGATCGCCGCAGATCACCAGCTTTTTCTCGATGGGGTAGCCCAGATCGCCCAGGTATTCTTCCAGCCGCTGCTTGGCGTCGGCCACCACCTGATCCTGGATATTGTCGATATCGATATCGATCATCTCGGTGTAGAGATCCTTGAGATCCACATCCACGTGGATCACCGACAACTTGGCCTGGTTGGCTCGGGCGCGATCCACCGCCTTGGCGATCACCTTGCGGTTTTTCTCGGTCATGTCGACCGCCGCCAGTATGTGCTTGTACTGATAGGGTTCTGTCATGGCACTTCTCCTTTTTTCCAAGTCTATCAATCCATTAGCCGTTAAACCGTGAGCTGGGCGGGAATTTCGCATCGCGCCTGATGCCAGCAGCATAGGCCAGGACGGGCGGCCGGGACAAGATGGCCGGGGCGCTATTTCAGTCCCGGCTGGCCTGGATCAAATAGCGACGGGGGCTGTTGGCCGGTTCGGTAAAGGTACCCAGGCGCACCCGGTAGCCCTGCTCTTCCAGGAACAGGGCCCGGTCCAGCAGCAGCCACAGCTCCAGCGGGTGGCGGTAGAGGTGGCGCACCAGTTCGATGCGCTGAACCATCAGCCGGCGCGGCTCGGCCCGGGCCAGCCACTGTTCGCCGTCGATGGTGGCGGGGGCGGGGATCCCCTTCTGCCCGCAGGCCCAACGGGCGAAGTCGGCGAAATCGCCGCTCAGCAGCTGCTTGGGGAAGGAAGGCAGCGGCAGGTACCGATCCTGCCCCCTCAGCGCCCGCTGCAGCTCGTCGAAGGCCAGCCGCCAGCTCAGCTCGATGCGGCGCAGCCGGCGTATTCGTTCGCCGCCGGTCACCTGCTGTTGCAGTGGCAGGCGCAGATCCTGGCGGTCGAGCCCGAGATCCCGGGCCCGGCCGGCGGCGGACAGGGGCCGGTAGCGTTCGCCCTCGATCAGGTGGTAGCAGCAGGGGGAGAGCGCCAGCGCCCGGGTGCCGGCCGCGGCCGCATGGCGCAGGAAGCGCAGGTGCAGCTCGCCGCAGGCGTGCAGGGCCAGGGCCTGTTGTTCCGGATTGAACAGGGCCGCGGTCTCCGGCGCCAGGGCATCGGCGCAGATAAAGCGGTGATCGAGCCCTAGCCGGTCGGCCAACTGCTCGCCCTGGCGGCACAGATCCGGGTTCCATTCCAGGCTGGTGACCGGTCGTGCCGACTGCTGGGCCAGCAGCCGGCCGAGGTGGCCCTTGCCGGCGCACCACTCCAGTATGGGATCAGATCCGGTGATATTGGCGGCAAAATCCTTGATCTGCGCCCATTTACGCCCGGGGATGCCGTTGCTCCAGCGCGGCGTGGCATAGTCGGCGGCCCGTTCCAGCTCGGCGACATGCAGCCGGTTAAGGGCAACCGCGTCCGGGCGCCACTCGGCGAAGCCGGCCAGGGCCGCGGCCGGGTCGGCCTCAAGCGCATCCAGCCGGACCTCGTCCATCGCTTCGAGCAGGGGGGCGAGCTCCGGCCAGGGCAGGGAATCGCAGGCAAAGGGATAGCGCTGCCAGTCGCCGCGGGTGCGGTGCAGCAGGGTGCTCAGTTGGTGGAAAAGGTCGGCCAGGTCGTTCATGGTTGCGGATTATAGCGCCGCGCTCGGCGCCGTGATAGCGGGGCCGGGCCGGGGACGCTAGAATAGCGCCTTTGTGTCGACGAGAGGGGAGCCCCATGCAGGCCTGGGATGTGATTGTGATCGGCGCCGGTGCCGCCGGCCTGATGTGTGCTGCCGAGGCGGGCAGACGGGGGCGCCGGGTACTGGTGCTGGATCACGGCAAGCGCATCGGCCGCAAGATATTGATGTCCGGCGGCGGCCGCTGCAACTTCACCAACTACCAGGTGGAGCCCAAGGCGTTTCTCTGCGCCAACCCCCATTTCGTCAAGTCGGCGCTGGCCCGCTACACCCAGTGGGACTTTATCGCCCTGGTGGAGCAGCACGGCATCGGCTACCACGAAAAGACCCTGGGTCAGCTGTTCTGCGACGATTCTGCGCAGAATATCGTCGATATGCTGGTGAAGGAGTGCGATCAGGCCGGCGTCAGCATCCGCCTGCGGGCAGAGATCCTGGAGGTGGACCGGCTGGGCGAGGGCTTTATGGTAGCGACTGCCGGCGAGCAGTACAGCTGTCACTCCCTGGTAGTAGCGACCGGTGGCCTGTCCATGCCCAAGATCGGCGCCTCACCCTTCGGCTACAAGCTGGCGGAGCAGTTCGGCCTCAAGGTATTGCCGACCCGGGCCGGCCTGGTGCCCTTCACCCTGCAGCCGGAAGACAAGGAAAGCCTGGAGCCCCTGGCCGGGGTGAGCCTGCCGGTGGTGGCCGAGAGCGAGGACGGCACCCGCTTCGCCGAAAACCTGCTGTTCACCCACAGGGGGGTGTCCGGCCCGGCGGTGCTGCAGATCTCCTCCTACTGGCAGCCCGGCGAGCGGGTGCGCTTCGAATTGCTGCCCGTCGGCCGGCTGGCCGAGGGGGTGGCGGACTGCCCCAACCAGGAGCTGAAGACCTGGCTCGGCCGCCAGTTGCCCAGGCGGCTGGTGGAGGCGCTGCTGGCGCGGGAAGGGCTGGTGAACAAGCCGCTCAAGCAATACACCCCCAGGGAGCTGGCGGCGATTGAGCAAAGGCTGACGGCCTGGCCGCTGCAGCCCGGCGGCACCGAGGGTTACCGCACCGCCGAGGTGACCCTGGGCGGGGTAGACACCCACGAACTCTCCTCCAAGACCATGATGGCCAACAAGGTGCCCAACCTCTATTTCGTGGGCGAGGTGATGGACGTCACCGGCTGGCTGGGCGGCTACAATTTCCAGTGGGCCTGGAGCTCCGGCTGGTGCGCCGGCCAGGTGGTGTGAGGCGACGCCAGGGGCCGTCGTGGCGGCCCCTGGCCAGGCGACGGGTTACAGCCCCAGCCGACGACAGACGTAGTCCAGATCCTTGTCACCCCGGCCGCTCAGGTTGACCAGAATGTTTTGCTCCGGGGCCATGGTGGGAGCCAGCTTGATGGCCTGGGCCACGGCATGGGCGCTTTCCAGGGCGGGGATGATGCCCTCGGTGCGGGACAGGGTCATAAAGGCGTCCAGGCATTCCTGATCGGTGATGCTCTGGTATTCCACCCGGCCCATTTCCTTCAGGTAGCTGTGCTGGGGGCCCACGCCCGGGTAGTCCAGGCCGGAGGCGATGGAATGCACCGGCAGGGGTTCGCCCTGCTCGTCCTGCAGCAGATGGCAGTGGAAGCCATGGATCACGCCGGGCCTGCCCAGGGTCAGGGTGGCGGCGTGATCCGGGGTATCCAGTCCCTTGCCGGCGGGCTCCACGCCCATGATGCGCACCGACTCGTCGTTGAGGAAGGCGTCGAACAGCCCCATGGCGTTGGAGCCACCGCCCACGCAGGCCATGATCAAGTCCGGCAGCCGGCCGGTCATTTCCTGGAATTGGACCCGGGCTTCCTGGCCAATTACCTTCTGGAAGTCGCGCACCATCATGGGGAAGGGGTGTGGGCCCACCACCGAACCGATGGCGTAGATATAGTCGGTGGGGTTTTTCAGGTATTCCTCGAAGGCACTGTCCACCGCGTCCTTCAGGGTGGCGGTGCCCCGGGTGACCGGTATCAGGGTACAGCCCAGTATCTTCATGCGCATCACATTGGGATGCTCTTTCTCGATATCGACCTGGCCCATGTGGATCTCGCAAGGGATGCCCACCAGGGCGCAGGCGGTGGCCAGAGCCACGCCGTGCTGGCCGGCGCCGGTTTCGGCGATCACCTTTTTCTTGCCCATAAAGCGGGCCAGCAGGGCCTCACCCAGGCAGTGGTTGATCTTGTGGGCGCCGGTGTGGTTGAGATCTTCCCGCTTCAGGTAGATCTGGGCACCGCCCAGTTGCTTGCTCAGCCGCTCGCAGTGGTAGACGGGGCTGGGTCGGCCCACGAAGTGGGTGAGCAGCCGCTGCAGTTCCTGCCGGAAGTCTTCCCGCTGGCAGATTTTATGGTAGGCCTGGGCGATATCGTTCATGGCCTGCTTCAGTTGCGGCGGGATCTCGGCGCCGCCGAATTCGCCGAAATAGCCCTCGGCGTCGGGCATGTTCTTTTGATAGTCCACACTGGCTCCTTATGCGGTTGCGGGCCTGGAGGCCCTGGGGGGGAGGGCCGCAGCATAGCAGGAGGCCGGGGGCAAGTCTCTTCTGCTACAGGACGCCGAGCCGGGCCAGGGTGAGGTCTTGCTATCATTAATGAAACATAATATTTGCACATGCTTAACATCAAAACTGAATATTGCCATCTGTCACGGTGCGCTAGATTGTCCGCCACGAAAAGGGGGGCCGGCAGGCGTATTCAGCCCTTCAGGTATATGAATGTAAATATACCTTCCCCTGAAACACTATTACTAAAGATCCGGCCTTATTGTTATTAATATTGCCATTATTGGCTACAAGCCTGGTTTAATAAAACTCTGACTATGTCAGTGATCTTAATAAAAGGGTGAGATATTTCCGCGTGTGATATCCGTGGAGAGAAACAATTAAATAACCCAACTCACGTTGCCTGTTCTGGTACCACGTTTTATCGGCCAGTCAGGCGAGCGGTAATGCAAGGATATGGACGTCTTATTAATACCCAATAACAACCATGGAGTGAGTGAACAATGAAAATAAACAAGGTCGCACTGTCCGTCTTTTTTGCCGTGGGTCTGACCAGCACCCCCTTGCTGGCGGCCATGCCGGTGGCTCCGGCCGGTCAACCCATAGTAACCGGCGAGCCGAGCCGGGTAGGACCGCCCTGGAACCATAGAACCACCATCAATATCCCCGGCAGCAAAACCGACATCGCCTTCGGCGGCTATATCAAGCTGGATATGATGTACGACACCGATTACGACCTGGGCGACGCCACCAGCCCCTTCAACCTGCTGAATCCGGCGGCCAATGCCACCGATGGCCGTACCGATTTTACCGCCTATGAAAGCCGGCTCAACTTCCGCACCCACACCCAGACCGACTACGGCAACCTGAACACCTACCTCGAGGTGCACTTTCTGCCCGATGGCAAGTTGAACCTGCGTCATGCCTATGGTGATTACGCGGGTTTTTTGGCCGGTCACACCTGGAGCAACTTCATGAGCTTCGTGGGCGGCACCCACACCCTGGCCCTGGGTGACCCCATCGGCTACTCCATGCAGCGACAGGGCCAGATCCGTTATACCCACAAGCTGGGTGACGGCACCCTGTCGGCCGCCCTGGAGAAGCCGGATACCGTGATTGCCAGCCCCAATGTGGCCATTGCCAAAGAGGAAAGCCGGCTGCCGGATCTGACCCTGCGTTATGAATACCAGCGCATGCTGGCGCTGTCTGGCGTGGTGCGCGAGCTGTCCACCAACGACAAAAATCTGGCCAATGTGGTGGACGACAAGACCACTGGCTATGGGGTGCAGGCCCAGTTCAGCCTGCCGCTGTTGGCCAGTACCAAGCTGAACGGCAGCTATGTCATCGGCTCGGGCATCGGTAATTATATGGGTAACCCGGGCAACAAAGGGCACCGCAGTGCACCGGATGTGTATGTGCGCAATGGCAGCCTGGAGGCGGTGGATATCCAGGGTGGCGGTGTGTCGCTCAACCATAACTGGAATCCCCAGTGGTTCAGCTCCATTGGTTATTCCCGGCTGGAGCAGGATCTGCCCAAAAACAGCGGCTACGATGCTCACTTCGATAAAGTGGATTACGGCTTTGCCAACGTTATATGGGGTGTGACCGACCGGTTGATGGTAGGTGCCGAATACCAGCGCGTCGACCTTAAAACCATAGGTGGTGACAAGCGGGACGCCAATCGTCTGCAATTAAGCGCCCAGTATCAATTCTGATCCACGTTAACGCCTACTGACTTTTTCCCCGCCGACCATGTTGCCGGCGGGCTTTTTTTGGTTCGTCGCGCTTTATCGAGAAAGGCGGCTCTTATTTCAGGCAGGCGGCGCCTTGTCCGAGGCGCAGCAGGACAATATCCATTCCAGCAGCACGCGCTTCGCCTCGCCGGTTACTTCGGGCCGGACGTCGATCAGGCCGTAGCCCCGCCGGGTACGCAGGCTCAGTGACTCCAGCCCGACCAGCATGCCGCCCTCGAGCAGGTGGTCGACCAGGCCCTTCCACCCCATGCCGACCCCCTGCCCGGCGATGGCCGCCTGGATCAGCAGGGTGTAGTTGTTGAACGTCAGTTCGGGGGTGCCGAGGTAGCCGGTGCCACCGAGCAGCCGGAAATACTCGGTCCAGTCCAGCCAGCTTTGTCCCTGGGTGTCCAGCGCCAGCAGGGGTATCTGAGTGAGTTTTTCGAGCTCGTTCAGAGGACCATGCTGTTGCAGGAAGCCGGGGCTGCAGACCGGAAAGACCTCTTCGGGAAACAACAGCGGGACCGACGTCAGGGCCCGCTCGTCGCAAAACACGATGGCGACATCCACCTCCCTGTCCTGCCAGTCTGGCGGCCCCTGGCTGGTCATGATACGCACATCGATATGGGGATATTGCCGGCGGAACGACGGCAGCCTGGGCATCAGCCAGTACGCCGCGAACGAGAAATCGGTCAGGATATTGACCCTGGGATGCTGGTTCTGGTGCAGCAGCGCCGTCAGGGTCCGCTCTATGGTGGCGAACCCGTCCTGAACGCTGAGAAACAGGGCTTGCCCCGCTTCGGTCAGCCGGACGCCGCGATAAATGCGCTCGAACAGGGGCAGGCCCAGCCGTTCTTCAAGGGCGCGGATATGCTGGCTGACCGCCGACTGGGTCGAGCGCAGTTCTCTGGCCGCCAGAGTAAAGCTCAAATGTCGAGCCGCCGTCTCGAAGACGCGCAGGCTGTTGGGCGACACCACCCCGCCCAGTAAGGTCACCATCCTGATCGCTCCATGAATAGGCACGCAGAGGGCCAGCGGCGGACAGGTCCGGCCTCAGCATTAACTTGACTAATGGCCTTCTGGTGACTTTCGAGTGTATAAGCAGTAATAGCAGCTTATCGTTCGATGGGCGACCCTGCCTTACCTTGATACGACATTAGTCTGGCTAATGAGAAGTATAAAAAATCAACGAGTTTACAGCCCCCGGAAGCAGGAGAGAGACTGACGGCAGGACCCGACACCTATCGTCGTAACTACCCCGGGAGGATCCCTGCGTGACCGCCAAGCAACCCAACATCCTGTTCCTGATGGCCGACCAGATGACGGCCTCGGCCCTGCCCATCTACGGCCACCCCCTGGTCAAGACGCCGCAGCTGTCGCGCCTGGCAGCCGAAGGGGTGGTCTTCGATTCGGCCTACTGCAACAGCCCGCTGTGCGCGCCCTCGCGTTTCACCCTGATGTCCGGCCAACTGCCGTCGCGCACCGGCGGCTACGACAACGCCGCCGATTTTGCGGCCGATACTCCGACCTTCGCCCACTACCTGCGCGATGTCGGCTACTACACCGCCCTCTCCGGCAAGATGCATTTCTGCGGCCCGGACCAGTTGCATGGCTTCGAAGAGCGCCTGACCACCGACATCTACCCGGCGGATTACGGCTGGGTGGTCGACTGGGAAGACTTCGAGACCCGCCCGAGCTACTACCACAACATGTCCTCGGTCACCCAGGCCGGCCCCTGCGTGCGCTCCAACCAGCTCGACTTCGACGACGAGGTCACCTTCCGCGCCAGGCGCTTCCTCTACGATTACGTACGCAACGGCGAGCGGCGGCCCTTCTGCCTGACGGTGTCGCTGACCCACCCGCACGATCCCTACACCATCCCGCAGCAGTACTGGGATCGCTACAACCACGACGACATCGACATGCCCCGGGTACCTTATTCACGGGAGCAATCGGATCCCCACTCCGAGCGGCTGCGCCATGTCTACCAGCTCAATGAGGAGACCCTCGGTGACGAGCAGATCCGCAACGCCCGCCATGCCTATTACGGCGCGCTCAGCTATGTCGACGACCGCATCGGCGAGGTGCTGGCGACGCTGAAGGAATGCGGCCTGGAGGAGGACACCATCATCGTCTTCTCCGGCGACCATGGTGATATGCTCGGCGAGCGCGGCCTCTGGTACAAGATGAGCTGGTTCGAGGATTCGGCCCGGGTGCCGATGCTGGTCCACGCTCCCGCTCGTTTCGCCCCGCGGCGCGTTGCCGAATCGGTGTCGACCATGGATCTGCTGCCCACTTTTGTCGAACTCGCCCGCGATGGTGTCGCACCGGAATACGCCGCTCCCATCGACGGTCGCAGCCTGTTGCCGCACCTGACCGGCAAGGGCGGCCACGACGAGGTGATCGGTGAATACCTCGGCGAAGGGGCCATCGCCCCCTTGCTGATGATCCGCCGTGGACGCTACAAGTTTGTCCACACCGCCCCGGATCCCGACCAATTGTTCGATCTCGAGGCCGATCCGCTGGAACTCAACAACCTGGCCGCGGATCCCGCCCACCAGGGGCTGCGCCAGGAGTTCCGCAACGAGATTACCCGCCGCTGGGACTATGGGCGGTTATACGATGATGTCATTGCCAGCCAACGGCGCCGCAAGCTGGTCGCTCGCTCCCTGATGAAGGGCAAGGTCACGGCCTGGGATCACCAGCCGGTGTTCGACGCCAGCACCCAGTACATGCGCAACATCATCGATCTGGATGATCTGGAGCGACGTGCGCGCTTCCCGGTGGCATCTGCCGACCGGCCATGATGACGTCGCCGACCGACACCCGCCGGGCACCGGCCAGGCTGCAGCGCTGGCTGCCGTTTCTCGGCTGGCTGCCGCAGCAGAACTCGCGCTCGCTGCGCGGTGATGCCATCGCCGGCCTGACCGGTGCGGTGCTGGTCGTGCCCCAGGGGGTGGCCTATGCCTTGCTGGCCGGGCTGCCACCGGAGTACGGTCTTTACACCGCCATGGTCCCGGCCGTGTTGGCCGCCTTGTTCGGTTCATCGCGGCAAATGATCAGCGGGCCGACGGCGGCACTGTCGATTGCCTTGTTCGCGACCCTGAAACCCTTTGCCGAGGCGGGCAGCGGCGAGTTCATTATCCTGGCGCTGACGCTGACCTTTCTCGCCGGGGTCTTCCAGTTGCTGCTGGGCCTGGCGCGGCTGGGGGCGCTGGTCAATCTCGTCTCGCATTCGGTGGTGATGGGCTTCACCGCCGGTGCCGCCCTGATCATCGCCATCAGCCAGCTTCCCCATGCGTTGGGGCTGGTGTTCGAGGAGCACGTCGGTTTTCTCGGCCTCTGGTCGCGTTTGGGCGATGTTCGGTTCGACGCCGTGCTGATCGCCGGCTTCACGGTCGCGGCCTGCCTGGCATTCCAGCGTTGGCTGCCGCGCTGGCCGGGCATGCTGCTGGTACTGGTGGCCGCCTCGCTGTTGGCCGCCTGGCTCGACCCACAGCACGCCCTGATCCCGCGTATTGCCGCGGTACCGGCGGGGCTGCCGCCGCTCTCGATGCCGGATTTTTCACCCGACTCGCTACGGTCACTGGTCCCCGGCGCCATCGCCCTGGGGTTGCTGGGGCTGGTCGAGGCCACGGCGATCGCGCGGGCTTTCGCTCTGCGTTCGGGCGAGCGGCTGAACAGCAACCAGGAGTTTATCGGGCAGGGGTTGTCCAACATAGGTGGCGCCTTTTTTTCCGGTTATGTCTCCTCGGGGTCGTTCACCCGTTCGGGGCTCAATGCCAGCGCCGGGGCCGGCTCGCCACTGGCGGCGGTACTGTCCGCGCTGTTCCTGGTGCCCATTATGCTGCTGGCCGCACCCTTGCTGCATCATGTGCCGATACCGGCCATGGCCGGCCTGTTGCTGCTGGTGGCCGCGAGGCTGGTCGACCGCAAGGGGATCCGCGAAGCGTTGTTCACCAGCCGTTCGGAAACGGCGGTGTTGCTTATCACCTTCTTCAGCACCCTGTTGCTGGCCCTGGAGTTTGCCATTTACTTCGGCGTGCTGGCCTCGTTGGTACTCTACCTGCGTCGTACCACCCGGCCGCCGGTGGTGGAATGCATGCTGTCAGCCGCCCCCCTGGAGATTCAGCAGGCCCTGGAGGAGCCAAGCTGCAATGTCGTCCGGATCGACGGTTCGCTGTTTTTCGGCGCCTGTGACTCGGTTGCCCAACGACTCGAGCGTTGTGACCAACCGAATCTGGTGATCCTGGCGGCGGGCATCAACTTTATCGACTTGAGCGGTATTCATCTGCTCCGGCACCAGGCCAGACGTTGCCATGGCCGGGGTGGGAAACTGTACTTGGTTTGGACCAAACCCGACGTCATGGCCCGTTTACAACGGGCTCATCTTGTCGACGGCGATGATTGCCACGGCAGGCCAGTGACGATAGGAATCTGAGAGGGATTTCCCATGCTATACAAAACAATTGAACATGAGCAGAGTAACGGCCTGAACCGGAGCGTTTTCCACGGTTCGGTGGCCGGTATTCTGGTCTTTCTGGTTTATGCGATCGTGTTTACCGATCACGCTACGGCGTTCTTCAATGCCGGGCTGGACTGGATAGGTAGCACCTTCGGTTGGTATTACATGCTGGCGGTTGCCGCCTATCTGGTGTTCGTGGTGATGATCGGCGTTTCGCGCTTCGGCAAGATCCGCCTCGGCCCCGATGACTCGCGACCGGAGTTTTCGTTGCTGTCATGGTCGGCCATGCTGTTCGCCGCCGGGCTCGGCGGCGCCATCCTGTTCTTCGTGATTTCCGAGCCGGTGACCCACTACCTGAATCCGCCGCTCGGCGAGGGAGGAACCCCCGAGGCCCAGCGCCGGGCCATAGTGCAGACCTTCATGCACTGGGGCATATCGGGATGGGGGCTCTACGTGCTGATGGGCATGGCCCTGGCCTATTTCAGTTATCGCCATCAATTGCCGCTGGCGATTCGCTCGACCCTCTATCCGTTGCTGGGCAAGCGTATTTATGGTCCCATCGGCGATGCCGTGGACATCACCGCCGTGCTGGCCACGGTGTTCGGCATCGCCACCGCGCTCGGCATCGGCGTGATGCAGATGAACTATGGCCTGACCTACCTGTTCGGCATACCGGAAGGGCTGCCTGCCCAGATCATGCTGATCGTGCTGGTGGTGACCCTGGCGACCCTGTCGGTAGTCAGTGGCGTCGGGCGAGGCATTCGCCGGCTGTCGGAGCTCAACCTGTTGCTGGTCGCCGGCCTGGTACTGTTCGTGTTGATCCAGGGCGATACCCTCAAGCTGCTCAATGCCCTGGTGATGAATACCGGCGACTACATAACCGCCCTGGTCGGCAAGAGTTTCGATACCTATGCCTACACGCCCGAGGCCCAGGGCTGGTTCAGTGGCTGGACGGTGTTCTTCTGGGGCTGGTGGATCGCCTGGGCGCCCTTCGTCGGTCTGTTCCTGGCGCGCATCTCCCGTGGTCGCACCATCCGTGAATTCGTCGCCGGTGCCCTGTTCATCCCGCTGATCTTCGTGATGGTGATGATGTCCGTATTCGGCAACAGCGGCATCGACATGGTCGAGCAGGGGCTGGTCGAGTTGGGGGAGCAGGCCCTGAACACACCGCCGGCCACCATCTATACCTTCCTCGAGCAACTGCCCTGGGTCGGCCTTACCGCCAGCCTGGTGCTGCTGTTGAGCATCGTATTCTTCGTCACCTCGGCCGACTCCGGCGCCCTGGTGCTGTCCAACTTCACCTATGTGCTGCGCGACGTGAACCACGACGCGCCCGCCCGGCTGCGGATATTCTGGGCGGCGCTCATCGGCCTTATTACCCTTGCCCTGCTGCTCGCCGGCGGACTGCGTACCCTGCAGAGCGCCGTGGTGATCACCGCCTTGCCGTTTTCGGTGGTGATCTTCCTGACCATGTTCGCCATGTATCGTTCGCTGAAACTCGAAACCGGCAAGGCCGAAGCCCGCCAGCAGGTGGTCGCCAGCGACTGGCGCGAGCGGCTGGATCGAACCCTGGATGGCCTGACCCTGAGCGGTGCGGAAGCCACGCTGCGCCACGCCATTCGACCGGCCCTGCTCGAACTGGCCGAAGAGCTGACGAGTCGCGGCCATCCGGCCCACATTATCGAACAGGAGGTAAAGGATTCCTCACTGCGTTGCCCGGTCTTGCAGGTTGACTTCGAGGGGGCGCCCAGCTTTGTCTACGGTATCCGTCCGCGGCGTGTGCCGCCGCCGAGTTTCCTGCCCGCGGATGACGACTATTATCTGCGGCTCGACGTGTTCCTGACCGAAAACGGGGCAGGACAGAACCTCAACGGTTACACCCGGCTGCAGGTGGTGCATGACGTGCTGAACGAATACCAGCGCTATCTGCAGACATTTGTCGAGCGAAACAAGAATGCCGGGCCCGTCCCTTATCAGGGACCCCTGAGAGGCGGGAGCACCGCCTGAGCGGGTGGCCTGGCGGGCTCAAACCAGCACGGGATGGCCCGGTCACTGTATTAAACGATATCCAGCGGCTCCTTGTGCCGGGGCGGCGGGAAGGCGGCGTCCAGCCGGGCCAGGGCGTCGTCGTGCAGATGCAGGTTGAGTGCATCGGCGTTCTGTTGCACATGCTCGGGCTGCACCGCCTTGGGAATGGCGATGACGTCGCGCTTGCCGTTTATCGGCCGGATGGCCCAGGCCAGCAGCAGCTGGGCCGGAGTGGCGCCGAGCTCGGCGGCCATGGCCCGCAGCTCCGGGTGGCCAAGCAGCTCCCGGCGCAGGCGGCCGCCCTGGGCCAGGGGGCAGTAGGCCATGGTGGGCAGGTTCTGTTGGCGTTGCCAGGGCAGCAGCGAATGCTCTATGCCCCGGGAGCCCAGGTGGTAGAGCACCTGGTTGACCGCGCAGCGCTCGCCGCCGGGCAGCGACGCCAGTCCCCGCATCTCGTCGATATCGAAGTTGGACACTCCGAAACGCTTGATCTTGCCCTGTTGCTGCAGGTGCTCGAAGGCCTCCAGGGTTTCGTCCAGGGGCACGCTGCCCGGCCAGTGCAGCAGGTAGAGATCCAGGTGGTCGGTACCGAGGCGCCGGAGGCTGCGCTCGCAGGCCTGGATCGCGCTCTGCCGGCCGGCGTTCCAGGGGTAGACCTTGGACACCAGGAAGGCCTGCTCCCGGCGGCCCTTCAGCGCCTGGCCCACCACTTCCTCGGCACCGCCGTCGGCGTACATCTCGGCGGTGTCGATAAGCCGCAGCCCCAGCTCCAGCCCCTGTTGCAGGGCCCGGACCTCGTCCTGCCGCGGGGCCAGTCCTTCGCCCATGTACCAGGTGCCCTGGCCGATGGCGGGCAGCTCGATGGCCGGCTGGCCGGCCATGGCCTTGAATGTGACGGTGGCGTCCATCTGTCCCTCTCATTTTTTGGAAATGAATTCCGCATTATGGTGGCGCAGTCGACGCCGCTTTGCAACGGGTGCGCGGCCTTGCTTTTGCGCGCGCTTTGCGCTTGACTGGCCCTTGGCGGATCGGAGCTAAAATAAAGACAGGGCACAGGAGCAGCGTATGACCACTTCACCTACCGACGGCCAGGACGAAGTCGCCCTGGTCCGGCGTCATCTCAAGCTCGACCATATGAACCAGTTGCAGATCGAGCAGTTGGCGGAGGTGTTCGGCACCGAGCCGGGGGTGGTCAAGGTGGTGGTGCGCAAGCACTGGCTGGATATCGACTACGACGCCGCCGTGCTGACCCTGGACCGGGTAATCGCCCTGCTGGAAGCCTACGGCGGCGAGCTGTCCCACGACTGGTGGACGGCGTTCAAGGCCCACTGGTATCGCCGCCGGGAAGAAAAGCTGCGTGCCCGGCTGGCCCAGGACGACGAGTCGTCCTCTGGTGAGCCCTAACCCTCCAACGCCCGGCGCAGCACGCCCTGGCCCCGTTGCAGCCGGGCCTGGGCCTCGGCCTTGCCGAGCCCCGACAGCAGCATCAGTATCGCCAGTTTGACCTCCCGGTCGGCCTCGGCCAGCGCCCGGACGGCGGTAGCTTCATCCGCGTCGGTGGCCTGCATCACGATACGAATGGCCCTGGCCTCGAGCTTCTTGTTGCTGGCGTTCACATCCACCATCAGGTTCTGGTACACCTTGCCCAGGCGGATCATGCTGGCGGTGCTCAGCATGTTGAGCACCAGTTTCTGGGCGGTGCCGGACTTGAGCCGGGTGGAGCCGGTGATCACCTCGGGCCCCACCTCGGGCTCGATGGCGATGGCCGCTTCCCGGCCGATGGCCGACCCCGGATTGCACGCCAGCGCCACCGTGCCGGCGCCCAGCTTGCGGGCGTAGCGCAGGCCGCCGAGCACATAGGGGGTGCGGCCGCTGGCGGCGATGCCCACCACCAGGTCCTTGTCGGAGAGATCGATGTCCCGCAGATCCTGCTCGCCCCGGGCGGCATTGTCCTCCGCCCCTTCCTGGGCACGGAACATGGCCGCCTCGCCGCCGGCGATCAGTCCCACCACCATGCCTGCCGGCACGCTGAAGGTGGGCGGACACTCGGACGCGTCCAGCACCCCCAGCCGGCCGCTGGTACCGGCGCCCAGGTAGACCAGGCGTCCGCCCCGGCGTAACGCCTCGACGATGAGATCCACGGCGGCGGCGATCTCGGGCAGCACCCGGGCCACCGCCACCGGCACCAGCTTGTCCTGGGCGTTGATGGTGGTGACGATATCTAGGGTGCTTTTGAGATCGATATCCAGGGTGTCGGGGTTGCGGCCTTCCGAGGCCAGCCGGGCCAGATCATTGAGCAGGTCGTGGTGTTGCATGGGATACCTTCAGGTTCAGCCGGGCAGATGGATGGCGCCCAGTATGGCGGGACGGCGGGCACCGGTCACCGCCGGCAGGTTGCCGGCCAGGCCGTGCAGAGTCTGGTGGGCCAGCCAGGCGAAGGCCATGGCCTCCATGGCGTCCATGTCCACCCCGACGGCGTTGGTGGTATCCACCCGCCAGCCGGGCAGCAAGGCGGCCAGCCGTTCCAGCAGCAGGGGATTGTGGCCGCCGCCACCGCATACCAGCAGTTCGCCCGCCGGCCATTTTTCCGCCTCGTGGGCGATGGCGGTGACGGTGAACTCGGCCAGGGTGGCCTGCACGTCGGCCTCCGCCTCGTCGCCGGTGAGCTGCCGGTCCAACCAGCTTTCGTTGAACAGCTCCCGCCCGGTGCTCTTGGGGGCGGGCAGGGCCAGCCAGGGCTCGGCCAGCAGGGTCGTCAGCAGGGCGGGCAATACCCGGCCCTGGCGGGCCAGGGTGGCGTCCCGGTCGAAAGGCTGGCCGGTGTGGCGCTGGCACCAGAGATCCATCAGCATATTGCCGGGGCCCACGTCGTAGCCCAGCACCGGCGCATCGGGCGTCAGTACGGTGATATTGGCGATGCCGCCGATGTTCACCACCAGGCGGACCCGGTCCGTGCCGCCCAGCACCTGTCGGTGGAAGGCGGGCACCAGGGGCGCGCCCTGGCCGCCCAGAGCCATGTCTTTGCGGCGAAAGTCGTTGATGGTGGTGATGCCGGTTTCGGCCGCCAGCCGGTTGCCGTCGCCCAGTTGCAGGGAGAAGGGCAGGGGGCCGTCGGGCTGGTGCCAGATGGTCTGGCCGTGGCAGCCGATGGCGCGGATATCGGACGCTTGTCGGCCGGATTCCGCCAGCAGTTGCAGCACCACACCGGCATAGGCCCGGCCCAGTTCGGCATCGAGTTCGCCCCATTCCCGGGCAGTAACGGTGCCGCCGTCGGCCAGAGCCAGCAGCCGGCCGCGCAGGCCGGGCTCGAAGGGGCTGCCGCTACGGGTCCGCAGCCGGATCCGTTCGCCGTCGGTTTCCACCAACACGGCGTCGATGCCGTCCAGGCTGGTGCCGGACATGATGCCGATGTAGTTGTCCATGGTCACCAGTTGCCGGGAAGCTCTTGTACCGGGCTTACCGGTACGTTGATCACCCCGTTTTCAAAGGGTTGCGGCTCGGGATCGGCTTCCACTACCGGGGTGGGTTCGGGCGTGGGCGGTGGGGGCGTGGGGGTGCCGCCACAGGCGGTAAGCGCCAGCACCAGGCCAAGCCACAGTGGTTTGTGCATTGCGTATTTCTCCGTGAAAGGTCACTATTTTCCACCCACAAGGTTGCCATAGACCGGCAATGGTCGCCAGCGGGGCGGCACAAATAAATGACGAGGGGAAACCATGGCCTACTGGCTGTTCAAGACCGAACCCGACACCTTTTCCATCGACGATCTGGCCCGGGCCAATACCATCTGGGAAGGGGTGCGCAACTACCAGGCGCGCAATTTCCTGCGCGATCGGGTACGGGAGGGCGACGAAGTCTTTATTTACCATTCCAGCTGCAAGCAGGTGGGCATCGCCGGTATCGGGCGGGTAGTGCGGGCCGGTTTTCCCGACCCTTTCGCCTTCGATCCCGAGAGCGCCTACTTCGACGCCAAGTCCAATCCGGACAAGCCTACCTGGTATGCGGTGGAGCTGACCTTCGAGCGCCGCCTGCCGCTGCTGCCGCTGGCGGCGCTGAAGGCCAACCCGGCCCTGAGCGAACTGGCCCTGGTGCAGAAGGGCAGCCGGCTGTCGGTGATGCCGGTTACTCCCGAGCAGTGGCGGGCGATACTGGCGATGGCGTAATCAGAGTTCGAACACCCTGGCCAGATAACGGGCCACGCCGTCTTCGTCCGAGCTCTGGGTGCGTTCGTGGCGGGGCAGGGCGTCCCGCAGCCGGGAATGGGCGTTGGCCATGACCACGCCCCGGCCGACGCCGGACAGCATTTCGTAGTCGTTCATGCCGTCGCCGAAGGCGATCACCCGCTGCAGGGGCACGCCCTTGAGGCCCATCAGCGAGGCCACCGCCGAGCCCTTGTTGACTTCGCCGTGCATCACTTCCAGGCACTGGGGCAGGGAAAAGGTGACGTTGAGTCGGTCGCCGAAGTGGGCCAGCAGCAGTTCTTCCACTTTTAGCAGCTGCTGGTGGTCGCCGACGTAGAACACTTTTTCCACTCCCTGCTTGGCGGTGGCACGCAGGTCGGTGAGCCGGTAGCGAAAGTCGCTGTCGGGGCTGAAGTCGAGCATGCCCGGCATTTCTTCCTCCACCAGCCAGTGCTCACCCCGGTACATGTTGAGGTGCACCCCGGGCAGGCGGAAGCGGCCGACCAGATCTTCCACCATCTCGGCGGGAATGGTCTGGTTGTAGATAAGCTTGTCGTTCGGGTTGTGCACCATGGCGCCGTTACTGGTGATCAGGCTGACGTTCAGCCCCAGTTTGTCGCGAATGGAGCGCACGTCCACGTAATGGCGGCCGGTGGCGACGATGAATTCGATATCCCGGGCCACCAGTTGGTGCAGCACCTCCCGGGTATAGTCGGAAACCTGGTGATGGCTGTTGAGCAGGGTGCCGTCGAGATCCGACACTATTACGTTGTACATAGGACTGTCCTGTTGGCTGAGAACGGGCTATCCGTTCAGGAATGTTGTTCGAAGAACGACAGGGCAGCTTCCAGTGCTTGCCGGCGCAGCGGGTCCTGCTCGATAAAGAGCTCGTGGGACGCGCCCTCTATTACCAGGGGGGTGTTGCCCGGGCAATGGCCCAGAGCCTGGCAGAAGGCTTGCTGCGCCTCGTTGTCGACCACCACGTCGGCGCCGGCCTGCAGGACCAGCAGCGGTATGGTGATGCGATTGGCCTTGGCAATGGCGTCGTCTCCCGCCATCAGTCCCTGCCGCAGCCATTGCAGGCTGGCCCCGCCCAGCTGCAGGGCCGGTTGTTGCCGGTACAGCTCGCGGAACAACCGGTAACGGGTTTCGCTGTGGGTCAGATCGTTGTCGGCGAAAGTCACCTCCATGTAGTCCCCCTGGCCCGGTGCATAGCAGACCGTCTTGCCCAGCCAGCGGCAGCCGGTGTCCAGCGCCGCCACCAGGGCGTCGGCCAGCCAGCGGGGCAGGGGGCCGAGGAAGATGCCCATCATGGGGGAGGAGAGCACTGCCGCCTCCAGCCGGACCCGGGTTTCCGCCAGCCAGAGGGCGGAGATGGTGCCGCCCATGGAATGGGCCAGCAGATAGAGGTGCTGCGGCTGCTCCGGCAGCACCTTTTGCTGCACGAACTGCTCCAGATCCTGCACATAATCGTTGAAATCACCCACGTAGCCCATCAGGGGATCGGTCAGCAGTCGCGGCGCCAGGCCCTGACCCCGGTGATCGTAGAGGTAGACGTTGTAACCATTGCCGAACAGATCACGCGCCAACTCCTGGTATTTGAGGTAGGCCTCGGTACGACCGTTGACCAGGATCACCGCCTTGCCGTGTTCCCCCTTCACCAGCTTGGCGAAGGGCAGGCGCAGGCCGTCGCCGGTGATGAAGTGGCCCTCGACCGCGTGCGTGCGCCAGAAAGCCTGCAGACCATCCAGGCCCAACTGGTTCAGCTCGGCTTCGGTGGTCAGGTTTGGCGTGGCGGCGGTGGCGACATTCATAAACAGGCAGATCCCGAGCAAGAGCAGGCGAGCGGGCATACAGGCTCCGAGGCGGTACATTGATGGTAAAAGGTGCACCGCAGTGTACCGCCAAAACCCGGGAGATAAAATGTCGTTATTTTATCAAGCCGCCGGGTTAGTTGCGCTGGCGATAGACCTTGAGCACGTTGGGGGTGACCCGGATCTTGCGCATGATGTTGGCCAGGTGGATACGACTCTTGGTGGTGATCAGCAGCTCCACCACGTAGACCCGGCCGTCCTTCTCTTCGGTGCTGATGCTGTGGATATTGGCGCCGGTGGCGGCGATCACGTTGGCCAGTTCGGCCAGGGCCCCCTGGTGGTTGATGATCTCGATACCGATTTCGGTCTTGAATTCGAAGTCGAAATCCTGCTCCAGATCCCACTGTACCGGCAGGTACTTGTCCGGCTCCTTGCTGTAGCCGCGGATGTTCCTGCACGATTCCAGGTGCACCACCAGGCCCTTGCCCGGGCTGATGTGGGCGACGATGGGATCGCCGGGAATGGGGCGACAGCAGTTGGCGAAGTTGAGCAGCATGTCGTCGGCGCCGCGGATTGGCATCTTCTTCACCGTCTTGTTGCGCTCGGCGGGGATCTCGTCCAGCTTGCCCAGCAACCGGCGTGCCACCACCACGCTCATGGCATTGCCCAGGCCGATGTCGGCCAGCAGATTGTTGAGGGAGCCGTGCTTGGTGTCCTTCAGCACCTGCTCGACGCGCTCGGCCGGAATGTCTTCCAGGTTCTTGGCGCCCAGGGCGTGGTTGAGCAGCCGCTTGCCCAGCAACACCGACTCTTCGGTGCGCAGGTTCTTGAGAAACTGCCGGATCTTGGTGCGGGCGCGGGAAGTCACCACGAAGTTGAGCCAGGCCGCGTTGGGACGGGCGCTGGGGGCGGTGATGATCTCCACCGTCTGGCCCGAGTGCAGTGGCTGGCTGAGCGGGAAAGGCTGGCGGTCAACCCGGGCGCCCACGCAGGCGTGGCCGATATCGGTGTGCACCGCGTAGGCGAAGTCGACCGGGGTGGCGCCGGAGGGCAGCTCCAGGATCCGTCCTTCTGGGGTGAACACGTAGATCTCGTCGGGGAACAGGTCGGTCTTGACCCCTTCGATAAACTCGAAGGAGGAGCCGGCGCTCTGCTGCAGCTCCAGCAGGCTCTGCATCCAGCGCTGGGCCCGGACCTGGGCGGTGGTACCGGAACTTTCGCCGTCCTGCTTATAGGCCCAGTGGGCCGCTACTCCCTTGTCGGCCATCTGATCCATGTATTCGGTGCGGATCTGCACTTCCACCGGCACCCCGTGCGGCCCCACCAGGGAGGTGTGCAGCGACTGGTAGCCGTTGGTTTTGGGAATGGCGATGTAATCCTTGAAGCGGCCGGGACGGGGTTTGTACAGGGTGTGCATCTGGCCCAGCACCCGATAACAGGTGTCGATGTCCTTCACGATCACGCGAAAGGCGTAGATGTCCATCACCTCATGGAACTGCAGCTCCTTCTTCACCATCTTGTTGTAGATGGAGAACAGGTTCTTCTCCCGGCCCCGGACCGAGGCCTCGATGCGGGTGTCTTCCAGGCGGCCGCTGATTTCTTCCAGGATGGACTGGATGATCTCGCGCCGGTTGCCCCGGGCCCGGCGTACCGACTCGCGCAGTACCCGGGTACGCATGGGGTAGAGCGCTTCCAGGCCCAGCTCTTCCAGCTCGTTCTTGATGCTGTGAATGCCGAGACGGTTGGCGATGGGGGCGTATATTTCCAGGGTTTCCCGGGCGATGCGGCGGCGCTTGTCGGGGCGCAGGGCGCCCAGGGTGCGCATGTTGTGGGTGCGGTCGGCCAGCTTGATCAGGATGACCCTGATGTCCTGGGTCATGGCCAGAACCATCTTGCGGAAGTTTTCGGTCTGGGCTTCCTTGCGATCGCGGAACTTGAGCTTGTCGAGCTTGGACACCCCTTCGACCAGGTCGGCAACCGGCTTGCCGAACTGCTGTTCGAGCAGTTCCTTGGTGACCGGGGTATCCTCGATCACGTCGTGGAGCAGGGCGGCCATCAGGGTTTCGTGATCCAGATGCATCTCGCCGAGGATACGGGCCACCGCCACCGGGTGGGTGATGTAGGGTTCGCCGCTGGAGCGGGTCTGGCCCTGGTGGGCATCACGGGCCACTACATAGGCGGCCTTCAACTGCTCTACCTGCTCAGCCGGCAGATAGCTGGTGGCAAGCTCCTTGAGTGATTCAAACAGATACAATCTATACCCCGACAGTCAACGCCGTTTACACATAATTCAGAGGTGAGGCCCGCTCAGGCCGGGAACGGGCCCGCCGGCGCGGGCCTGAGGGCAAGGCCGATGCTTAGCTGCGGCCTTCGGCGATGGCGGCCACGGCGGCCAGCTCGGCGGCTTCCATTTCCTGCTGTTCCTGGCGATCCTGCACGTCCATTACCGCATGGTTGACCAGGCCTTCCTCGATTTCACGCAGGGCAACCACGGTGGGTTTATCGTTTTCTTCATCGACCAGCGGCTCTTTGCCCTGGGTGGCCAGTTGGCGGGCGCGACGGGCGGCGACCAGAACCAGATCAAAGCGGTTGCCTACCTGCTCAACAGCATCTTCAACAGTAACGCGTGCCATAATGGACTCCAATGATTAAAAAAGGTGCAAAATTCTAATGGATCTTAGCTTATTCCGCCAGTAGCCGGGAAAGCAAGTCCTGGTAACGGACCGTCTGCTTGCCGGTATTGGCGCGTTCGGCTTCGATAATGGCGCTGAGCTGGTTCAACGCATGTTCGAAGGTGTCGTTGACCAGCAGGTAATCGTATTCGCTGTAATGGGACATTTCCGACACCGCCTTGTCCATGCGGCCCTTGATCACTTCGGCGCTGTCCTGCTGGCGGGCATTGAGCCGGCGCTCCAGCTCTTCCCGGCTGGGCGGCAGAATGAAGATGGACTTGGCGCTGGGCGACTGTTCCCGGATTTGGCGGGCGCCCTGCCAGTCGATGTCCAGCAGGATGTCTATGCCCTGGGCCAGTTGGGCATCGATCCACTCGCGGGAAGTGCCGTAGCAGTTGTTGAACACCTCGGCCCATTCGTAGAAGGCGCCCCTGTCGATCAGGGCCTTGAACTGGGCTTTGTCCACGAAATGGTAATGCACACCATCTTCCTCGCCGGGGCGCATGGGCCGGGTGGTGTGGGAGACCGAAACCTGCAGCCGGCCGTCGGCACTGGGGCGTTCGAGCAGGGCCCGGATCAGGCTGGATTTGCCCGCGCCGCTGGGGGAGGAAATGATAAACAAGGTACCGCTGTGCGCCATAGTATCGAGCCCGTTCGAGGTTGTCTGCCAGCGCCGGTCATGGCGGCTGGAACCAGGGGCGGCAAAGCTTACCAGAAGCCGGCGCATAAAAAAATGGCCGTTGTGAACACAACGGCCAATCAAAAGTAACTATAGCTTGCTGCGGAAGTGCCCTCCACGCAGATTTCATTATGATCAGGTGGCTGCTTCGGCTCTATCAGTTTTTACCTGCCAGAAACATCGTAAAAACCGAGTTATTATGCGTTTGAGGGCTGCACCGATACGGCCCCATCGCCCTGTCGGACCGTTATTGTTCGCCGGCGTCTTCCGGCCGGACCACGCTTATCTGGTGCTGCTCCTTGGTCCACTTGCCCTGAGGCTTGTCGATGTACTGGAAGTATTCGTTGGTGAAGCTGCCCTGGCTGCAGGTATGGCGGTAGAAGGTGGTCGGCACCTGGCGGTGGTCCAGCACCTGGTTGAACACCCCGGGCCCGGTCATGTTATAGACCCCTTCTATGGTGTTTTCCCGGATGTTTTCCTGCACCTGGGCGATCAGCCGGTCCAGATTGGGGTTGTCCGGCCGGCTTGCGATAAAGTAGTTGGTGAGCTCGTTGTCCTGACGGATGATATAGAGCTCTTCGTGCTCCGGCCTGATGACAAAGCCGAGCGGCCACACCGCATGGGCGTCGATATCCAGGTAGGCGCCGCCGTGTTTCTGCAGCACCAGCAGCCGCCAGAAATCCGCCTGGGCCGCCCCTATCTGCAGCCGGGAATAGCTGTTGAACACCTCCGCCGGATAATTCGCCCTGATAAAGTCGGCCCGTGCCTCGGTGATCATAAAACGGTACTCGAAGGTGGGCGAGATCAGCCGGTTGAACAGGTAGTTGAGGTAGACCGGCAGGGTGACCCTGTTGGTGAAGTTGGTCTGCCAGATGATGCGGGGAATCGGCCTTGATCGGCCCTTCAGCAGGGCGCCGGAGTATTCCGGCAGGGTGAAGCGCTTGTCGGGAAAAAGGGCATGGAAGCCGTAGCTCAGCACCTTGGTGATGTTGGCGAGCAGCTTGATGATACGGCTGGTCAGCAGGATATGGGCCTTCACGGAGACTCCTTGGGTGAATCGTCGAGCGGGCCCATGCTAGCACGGCTGGCCGGTGCCGACGACAGCGGCGCTACGAGTTTGCGCTTTTCCCTTCTATCCGGCAATGAGTACCGTATCGGCCCCGGTGTTGAACCAGTACGGCTCTCAGGGTCTGCACCACCCCATTCTCAACTGAACTGCCGCGCCCGAGTTTTATCGGAAATAAAAAGCCCTTGTAACACAAGGGCCGGATTGCACAGATGAATGAGGAACGGTGAAACATCACTCGATATTCTGGATCTGCTCCCGCATCTGCTCGATAAGCACCTTCAGCTCCACCGCCGAGGTGGTGATGTCGGCGTTGATCGACTTGGAGCCCAGGGTGTTGGACTCGCGGTTGAACTCCTGCATCATAAAGTCCAGCCGCCGGCCGCAGGCGCCGCCTTTCTTGAGGATCTTGCGGGTTTCGCCGATGTGGGTGGCGAGACGGTCGAGTTCTTCGGCCACGTCCACCTTCTGGGCCAGTAGCACCATTTCCTGCTCCAGCCGTTGCGGGTCCAGCTCCAGCCGGGCTTCTTCGAAGCGTTCCTGCAGGCGCTGGCGTTGCCAGGCCAGCACGTCGGGCATATGGGTTTTCACCTTGGCCACTTCTTGCTCTATGCCGGTAAGCCGCTGTTCGATCAGTTCTTTCAGCTTGCCGCCTTCGCTGGCCCGGGCGGCGAGGAAGTCGTCGATGACCTTATCCAGGCAGGCGAGCAGGGCGTTGCTGAGGGCATCCATATCCTGGGCCTGGGCTTCCATCACCCCGGGCCAACGCAGTATGTCCACCGGGTTCATGCTGCCGTGGCCGGCCTTTTCCATCACCCAGGTAGCGCCTTCGATCAGCTGCTCGGCCAGGGCCTTGTTCATCTGCAACTGGCCCTGGTTGGCCAGGTTGGACTCGAAGCGCAGGCCGCATTCCACCTTGCCCCGTTGCAGCCGGGCGCGCAGTTTTTCCCGCACCATGGGCTCCAGGCCGCGGAACTGTTCGGGCAGGCGGGTGTAGGTCTCCAGGTAGCGCTGGTTGACCGAGCGGATTTCCCAGACGGCGGTGCCCCAGTCGTGCTTGAATTCCTGACGGGCGTAGGCGGTCATGCTGTGGATCATGGGGTTCTCATCTTGTAATTGGGCGTCATACCCAGAGTGTGACACAGGGTGGGGCCGGCGCCAATGGCGGACGGCATGCAATGGCCGGCCGCTTTCTTTATAATGGCGGCGTTTCGCCCGTCGGGCGATGCCGGTTTTTTATCCCCATTGGAGAGTCTCATGTCAACACGAGCCAGCGGTCGCGCGGCCGATCAAATTCGACCGGTCACCATTACCACCAATTATACCCGTCACGCGGAAGGCTCTGTGCTGGTGGAATTCGGCCATACCAAGGTGCTCTGCACCGCCACCGTGGAAACCGGGGTGCCCCGCTTCCTGAAAGGCAAGGGGCAGGGCTGGGTGACGGCGGAATACGGCATGTTGCCCCGCTCCACCCACAGCCGGATGCATCGTGAGGCGGCGAGGGGCAAGCAGGGTGGTCGTACCATGGAAATCCAGCGGTTGATCGCCCGCTCCCTGCGGGCGGCGGTGGACCTCAAGGCCCTGGGCGAGCATACCATCACCGTGGACTGCGACGTGATCCAGGCCGACGGCGGCACCCGCACCGCCTCCATCACCGGGGCCTGTGTGGCCCTGGCCAACGCCCTGCAATGGATGCAGGAAAAGGGCATGATCGCCGCCAACCCCCTCAAAACCCTGGTGGCGGCCATTTCGGTGGGCATCGTCGATGGCCGGGCGATCAGCGATCTGGAGTATACCGAAGATTCGGCGGCGGAAACCGACATGAACGTGGTGATGACCGCCGAGGGCAAGATGATAGAGGTGCAGGGCACGGCGGAAGGAGAACCCTTCAGCCACGAAGAGCTGCTGGCCATGCTGGCCCTGGCCCACAAGAGCATCGACGAGCTGGTGGAGCACCAGCGCCGGGCCATTGCCGGCCTGTAACACGAGCGGAGATAAGGAAAAGATGAAAGCTTACCAGCGTGAGTTTATCGAGTTCGCCATGAGCAAGTCCGTGCTCAAGTTCGGCGAGTTTACCCTGAAGTCCGGGCGCAAGAGCCCCTACTTCTTCAATGCGGGTCTGTTCAGCAGCGGCCGGGATCTGGCCCGGCTGGGCCGTTTCTACGCCGCCGCCCTGGTGGATGCGGGCGCGGAGTTCGACGTGCTGTTCGGCCCGGCCTACAAGGGCATTCCCATCGCCAGCGCTACCGCGGTGCAGTTGGCCGAGGTACACGACCTGGATGTACCCTATTGCTTCAACCGCAAGGAAGCCAAGGATCATGGCGAGGGTGGCAATCTGGTGGGGAGCCCGCTTGCCGGGCGCATCATGCTGGTGGATGACGTGATCACCGCCGGCACCGCCATCCGCGAGTCCATGGACATCATCCAGGCCAACGGCGCCACCCTGGCGGGGGTGTTGATCGCCCTGGACCGCCAGGAAAAGGGCAAGGGCGAGCTGTCCGCCATCCAGGAAGTGGAACGGGACTACCAGGCCCGAGTCACCGCCATCATTACCCTGACGGATCTGATTGAATTCCTGGGTGAAAAGCCGGACATGGCCGAGCACCTGGAGCGGGTCAGGGCCTACCGGGAACAATACGGAATCTAATAAAAAAGCCGCTGAAAAGCGGCTTTTTTGTGGCCGATGGCGTTGGTTTACGCCACATCCTGCCTTAACAGGCTCGCCTCTTTCTTGTAAAGGTGCACATCCATCTGCGGGAAGGGGATGCCGATGCCGTTGGCGTCCAGCTCGTTCTTGATCTTTTCCAGCAGATCGAAGCGGACCGTCCAGTAGTCCTCGGCCTGTACCCAGGGGCGGACGATAAAGTCGACGGAAGAGGCGCCCAGGTTGTTCACCGCGACGCGACACTCGGGCTCTTTCAGGATGCGCGGATCCTCGTTGACGATGCGAGTCAGTACTTCCTTGGTTTTCTTCAGGTCGGCGCTGTAGGCGACGCCGATCACCAGGTCGACACGACGGGTTTTTTCCCTGGAATAGTTGATGATATTGTCGTTGAGGATCTTGGAGTTGGGCACCACTATCATGCGGTTGTCCGTAGTCAGCAGTATGGTGGTGAAGATCTGTACCGAGTGTACCGTGCCGGCGGTGCCAGCCGCCTCCACGTAGTCACCGGCCTTGAAGAAGCGGAAGCCGATCAGCAGAACCCCGGCGGCGAAGTTGGACAGGGAGCCCTGCAGCGCCAGGCCCACGGCCAGACCGGCGGCACCGACGATGGCCACGAAGGAAGCGGTTTGAACCCCGACCCGGCTCATGGCGGCGATGATCACGAAGGCGAGCAGGCCATACTTGATTAGGCTGGTGACGAAGTCGGAG
Organism: Zobellella sp. DQSA1; assembly: GCF_041950555.1. Lineage (GTDB taxonomy): Bacteria > Pseudomonadota > Gammaproteobacteria > Enterobacterales > Aeromonadaceae > Oceanimonas. Next base: position 3,904,927 of record NZ_CP169531.1, on the reverse strand, counting down.
ATGGTGTTGTCTACCTTGCGCGCCTTCATCACCTTGTTCATGCCGCCGGTCAGCATGCCGACCGCCATGAAGCCGATGACCAGGGTCAGCAGGGCGGCGGCGATATTCACCGAATACTCGATGAGCAGCCCCTGGTTGTTGACGATCCAGCTCTGGGCTTCGTTCAGCATGTCGGTATTGAGCAGTTCTGTATCCATAATCGTGTCTCTCAGTCGTTATTGTTTGCTTTGGTCACGCCCTTGCCGGTGAGGGTGTCGGCAAGGGCGGGGATGAAATGACGACGGGCGTCAGGCGGCCACGACCAGCTGCTGATGCAGCAATTGCCAGTGGCTGTCGAAGTTGTGCGTGGGTTTGAGCCTGAACTGGCTGCGCACGTACTGGTTGATACGGCCTTCCGCATAGGCCAGCAGCAGGTTGGCCAGCACCACTTCGTTTTCGGCGAAGCCTTCCCCTTCGTACAGACGGCGTTCGCGCATCACCTGCTTGAGCTGGGTTTCCAGCCGGTCGAACAGCTGGTTGATACGCACCAGCAGCCGTTCGTGCTCACCTTGCAGGGCATCGCCGTTGAGCAGGCGGGTGATGCCGGGGTTGCGTTCGCAAAAGCCCAGCACCAACTGCAGTATGTAGCGCAGGCGCAGGGAGCTGTCCTTCTCATCCTGAAGAATAAGATTGATCCGGGAAAACAGGGTTTCCTCGATAAAGTCGATCAATCCCTCAAACATCCGGGCCTTGCTCGGAAAGTGGCGGTAAAGCGCCGCTTCCGACACGCCCACCGCCGCCGCCAGCTTGGCGGTGGTGATCCGCTGGCCCGGGCTGGTCTCCAGCATATGGGCCAGGGCCTGCAGGATTTGTTCACGACGGTTTTTCTTGTTCTGGGTATTGGCCATAGGCGCACTCAACTTGGTTAGTGGCGACCGGAAGAGCCGAAACCGCCTTCTCCCCGCTCGCTTTGGTCAAACTCGTCAACTACCGTAAATTGGGCCTGCACCACGGGCAGGATCACCAACTGGGCGATGCGTTCCCCCGGTTGTACGGTGAAATGATCCCTTCCACGGTTCCAGCAGGATACCATTAACTGGCCCTGGTAGTCAGAGTCAATCAGGCCAACCAGGTTGCCCAGTACGATGCCGTGCTTATGGCCCAGGCCGGAGCGGGGCAGTATGGTGGCGCACAGGCCGGGATCCCGGATATGGATGGCGAGGCCGGTGGGGATCAGGGTGGTGTCCCCCGGGGCCAGCTCCAGGGGAGCGTCCAGGCAGGCGCGCAGGTCCAGCCCGGCGGAGCCCGGTGTGGCATAGGCCGGCAGCGGGAATTCATGGCCCACGCGGGGGTCGAGGATCTTCAGTTCAATGGCGTTCATGGTATCGGTCTGCAATCAGAGTCATAAGGTGCCTGGCGAGCAGGGTCTTGCCGGCCAGGGGTAAATCGGTCCGGCCTTGCGGCCAGAACACGGTGAGGGCGTTGTCGTCGCTGTTAAAGCCTTGCCCGGCCTTGGCCACATCGTTGGCCGCTATCATGTCCAGCCCCTTGCGGCTGAGCTTGTCCCGGGCGTATTTTTCCACATCCCGGGTTTCCGCCGCAAATCCCACGGTAAAGGGTTTGTTGGGCAGGGCGGCTACCTCGGCCACGATATCGGGGTTTTTGGTCAGTTCGATGACCAGGGTGTCGCTGGCGGTTTTCTTGATTTTCTGCTCGGCGACGGTTTTGGGAGCGTAGTCGGCCACGGCGGCACAGGCGATGAAAATCTGCTGCTCCGCAATGTGCTCCATCACCGCCTGGTGCATCTGGCGGGCGCTTTCCACGTCGATGCGGGTCACCCCGGCCGGGGTGGGCAGGCCGACGGGGCCGCTTACCAGGGCTACCTCGGCGCCCAGCTCCGCCGCCGCCGCCGCCAGGGCGAAACCCATCTTGCCGGAACTGTGGTTGGAGATGAAACGCACCGGATCCAGTGCCTCGCGGGTGGGGCCGGCGGTGAGCATCAGCCTGACGCCCGCCAGGGGCTGCGCCCTGGGTGCGAAATGACGTTCTACCTCGGCTACCAGCTCCATCGGTTCCAGCATCCGGCCCGGTCCCACGTCGCCGCAGGCCTGCTCGCCCCGGGCGGGACCCCAGACTGGCAGGCCCCGGGCCGCCAGCGTAGCCAGGTTGGCCTGGGTGGCGGCGTGGCGGTACATCTGTTGGTTCATGGCCGGGGCCACCGCCACCACGGCCGGGGTGGCCAGGCAGAGGGTGGTGAGCAGGTCATCGGCCAGGCCGGCGGCCAATCGGGCCAGGGTGTTGGCGCTGGCGGGGGCGATCAGCAGCAACTCGGCCCAGCGGGCCAGTTCGATATGGCCCATGCCGGCTTCGGCGGCCGGGTCCAGCAGGGAGTCGGACACCGGCTCTGCCGAGACCGCCTGCAGGGTGAGCGGGGTGATAAAGGCCTTGGCGGATTCGGTCATCACCACCCGGACCTCGGCGCCCCGCTCCTTGAGGCGGCGCACCAGCTCGGCACTCTTGTAGGCCGCGATACCACCGGTAATGCCGATAACAATGCGTTTTCCCGTTAATGACATGGCTGCTTTCCCAAACTGGACAGGCCGCAAGATTACCACAAACGGGTGAATTGTGGGGGCCGGGCGGGGGGCTGGACTAGGCTTTAACGGTTGGGTGGGAGGGGCATGATGAGCATCAAGGACTGGCCGGAGGGAGAGCGCCCCCGGGAAAAACTGCTGAGCCGGGGGCCTGCCAGCCTGTCGGATGCGGAGTTGCTGGCGATTTTCCTGCGTACCGGCGCCAAGGGCATGGACGCGGTGACCCTGGCACGTACCCTGCTGACCCAGTTCGGCTCCCTGCGCCAGCTGCTGCTGGCGGATCAGCACCGTTTCTGCGAAGGGCCCGGCTTGGGGCTGGCCAAATTCGTGCAGTTACAGGCCAGCCTGGAGCTGATGCGCCGCTTTCTCGACGAAAAGCTGGTGCGCGAGCACGCGCTCACCAGTCCTGAGCTGACTCGGCAGTACCTGCAGGCGCAACTGCGGGATCAGCCGCGGGAAGTGTTTGCGTTGCTGCTGCTCGACAATCAGCACCGGGTGATCCGCTTCCATGAGTTGTTCTTCGGCACCCTGGATGCGGCGGCGGTGTACCCGCGGGAAATCGTGGGCCAGGTACTGAAACTGGGTGCCGCCGCGGTCATTTTGGTGCATAATCATCCATCCGGAGTGGCCGAGCCCAGCCGGGCGGATCGCATGATCACCGAACGTATTCAGGCCGCCCTGGGGCTGCTGGATGTCCGGGTGCTGGATCATCTGGTGGTTGGTGATGGTGAAACCGTATCCTTTGCCGAGCGTGGCTGGCTTTAGTGCCGGACGCTCGGCTTTTAGTTGATCTCGAGCGCGGTATGCTGTATAAATTGCCGCCTTATTTTGCCCCGATAGACGGCCAACGGGGTGATTAATTGCTCGAGCAAAAGTAAGTTTTGGAGAAGACTGACATGTCTAAAGTATGCCAAGTAACTGGTAAGCGGCCAGCTGTTGGTAACAACCGCTCTCACGCCAACAACGCCACCAAGCGTCGCTTCCTGCCCAACCTGCAGACTCACCGTTTCTGGGTTGAAAGCGAGAAGCGTTTTGTAAAACTGCGCATCACCACCAAGGGTATGCGTATTATCGACAAAAAAGGTATCGACAGTGTCCTGGCTGACCTGCGTGCCCGTGGCGAAAAGGTTTAAGGAGATAACCCATGGCTAAAGGTATTCGCGAGAAGATCCGCCTGAACTCCAGCGCTGGTACTGGTCACTTCTACACCACTACCAAAAACAAGCGCAACATGCCCGAGAAAATGGAGATCAAAAAGTTTGATCCCGTGATCCGCCAGCATGTGATCTACAAAGAAGGCAAAATCAAGTAAGATTTTGTTCTTCCAAAAAACCCGGCCCCGGCCGGGTTTTTTTATGGCCGTTACCTTGGCTATACTGCCGCCTCACTACCACAGGAGTGCGAGATGCCGGAGTTACCAGAAGTCGAAGTCAGTCGTTTGGGCATTACCCCCTTCATGTTGGGGGAATCGGTGATGCGGGTGGTGGTGCGCAACCCCAGCCTGCGCTGGCCGGTGCCGGCAGAAATCCAGGAACTGGTCGGACTCACCATCGTCGGTATTCGACGTCGGGCCAAGTACCTGCTGCTGGAAACCGACTGGGGTACCGCCATCCTGCACCTGGGTATGTCCGGCAACCTCAAGGTGCTGCCCCAGGGAACCCCGGCGGGCAAGCATGATCATGTGGATATCGAGTTGGCCAACGGCAAGCTGCTGCGGCTCAACGATCCGCGCCGTTTCGGCTGTCTGCTGTGGACCCGGGAGCCGGTGGAGCAGCACCCGCTACTGGCCAGGCTGGGGCCCGAGCCGCTCACCGAGGCGTTCGACGGCGACTACCTCTACCGGCGCAGCCGGAGTCGCAAGACCGCGATCAAGCAGTTTATCATGGACAACCATATCGTGGTGGGAGTGGGCAACATCTACGCCAACGAGTCGCTGTTCGGCGCCGGCATCAGCCCCAAACGGGAGGCGGGCAACATCAGCCGGGAGCGTTACCTGACACTGGCCGGGGAGATCAAGGCGGTGCTGGCGCGGGCCATCGGCCAGGGCGGCACCACCCTGAAAGACTTTACCGGCAGCGACGGCAAGCCCGGCTACTTCGTGCAGGAACTGCAGGTATACGGCCGGGCGGGACAGCCCTGCGTGAGCTGCGGTACCCTGCTGCGCGAGGTGCGCATGAACGGCCGCAGCACCGTGTTCTGCCCGCTCTGCCAGCGGTAACGCCTAACCCTTCAGCTCAGCTTCTTGGCCACCGCCTCGGCCACGGCGGCGGGTACGAACTGGCTGATATCGCCGCCGTGAATCGCCACTTCCTTCACCAGGGTGGAGGAGATAAAGGAATTCTCCTCCGCCGGGGTGAGGAAGACGCTTTCCAGCTCCGGCATCAGCCGCCGATTCATGTTGGCAAGCTGGAATTCGTACTCGAAGTCGGACACGGCGCGCAGGCCGCGGATCAGCACATTGGCCCGGTGGGTCTTGGCAAAGTCCACCAGCAGGCCGGAAAAGCCCACCACGGTCACGTTGCCCAGTTGTCCGGTGACTTCCTTCACCAGCTCGACCCGCTCGTCCAGGGTAAACATGGGTCGCTTGCTGGGGCTGAAGGCCACCCCCACTACCACCTCGTTGAACAGCCTGGAGGCCCGCTCTATCAGGTCCAGGTGGCCGTTGGTGATGGGATCGAAGGTGCCGGGGTAGATGACCCTGATGCTCATGGGATGTCCTTATTGGCAAACGCAGCTAAAGAGTTTGGGTTAGAATACCGCAGCACAAGAACAAGGTGGAGCACGATATGAAACGGGTACTGGTGGTACGCAACGACAAGATAGGTGACTTTATGCTGGCCTGGCCGGCCTTTGCCATGCTCAAGGCCTCGCTCGACTGTGAGATAGTCGCCCTGGTTCCTTCCTATACTCGCGAACTGGCCGAACTCTGCCCGAATATCGATCGGGTACTGCCGGATCCGGGCAAGCAGGGAGCACCTGCCGCCCAGAGTCAATTGCTGGCGCAGCTCAAGGCCGAGCGGTTCGATGCGGTCATCTGCCTGTTCTCCAACTTTCGCAACGCCAGGCTGATGTGGCAGTCCGGTATCCCCCAGCGCTGGGCGCCGGCTACCAAGCTGGCCCAGGTGCTCTACAACCACAGGGTGACCCAGCGCCGTTCCCGCTCCGCCAAGCCCGAATACGAATACAACCTGGACCTGGTGCGGGCTTTCCTGCACCACAATGGCGTGGCGCCGGTCGAGCCCGTATCGCCCTACCTGAGCTTCGAAGCCACCGAGCTGGCCAGCTTCAGGACTTCGCTGTCGGCGGCGTTGGGGCTGGCGGCCGAGCGGCCCTGGCTGCTGGTGCATGCGGGCAGCGGTGGCTCGGCCAACAACCTCTCGGCCGGCCAGTATGCACAGCTGATACAGAGGTTATGCGGCCAGTTTCCGGACGCTCAGCCGGTGCTCACCGCGGGCCCCGGGGAGGTGGCGCTGGCGGAGCAGGTCGCGGCCGAGTCCGGGGTAGGGGCCGTGGTGGCCCGGGATCTGCCCCTGCCGGCCTTCTGCCGGCTGCTGGCCTGCGGCAGCCTGTTCGTGGCCGGCAGCACCGGTCCCCTGCATATCGCCGCCGCCCTGGACGTGCCCACGGTGGGCTTTTTCCCGCTGCGTCGCTCGGCCACACCCTTGCGCTGGCGGCCCCTCAACAGCGAGGGGCGGCACCTGGCCTTTCATCCCCCCGGTGAGGCCGGGGAGCAGGTGGAGGACATGAGCAGGGTGGAAATCGGCGCCGTGGTGGCGGCGGTTACGCCCTGGGCCCGGACGTTTCTGTCCTGATCCAGAGATCGGCGTACTTCACGAAGGTGGAGTGGGCCGACAGCAGGCTGAGCAGCAGGCCCTGCCGGCCGTCCAGGAAGCCCGCCTTCAGCACATACATCTTGAGGAAGCAGCCCAGCCCGTGCAGCACCCCTTGGGCCAGGGAGCCTTTTTTGTCCCGCTCGGCCCGCTGCCGGGCCCAGGCGGCGGCGTAGCCGGCCGACTTCACCAGGTAGTGCTCCAAGTCCCGGTAAGTGTAGTGCAGCAGATCTCCCCGCAGGCGGGCGGTCTTGATACCCGGTTTGAGCTCCACCTTTTCGTGCACCAGGGCGTCGTTGTAGCCGGTAAGGGCCCTGGGATAGAGCCGCAGCACTCGATCCGGGTACCAGCCGCAATGGCGGATAAAGCGGCCGAACACCCAGGACAGGCGGGAGATGGCGTAGACGGTGTCGCCGGTGGGGCGGGCCAGCACGGCTTCTATGCTGGCCCTGAGTTCGGGGGTGACCCGCTCGTCCGCGTCCACCCATAGCACCCAGTCGGACTGCACCTTGCCCTGGGCCAGCTGCCGCTGGCGGCCGAAGCCGGGCCAGTCGGTGTTTTCGAAGAAGCGGGCACCGGCGGCCTCGGCCACTTCCCGGGTACGGTCGGTACTGCCCGAGTCCAGCACCACGATTTCGTCCACCCAGTCCAGGGTGGCCAGGCAGTCGGCCAGGTTGTCCGCCTCGTTCTTGACGATCAGGACGGCGGCAAGGGTAGGGCGCTGACTCATAAAGGCTCCTGTAACAGATTGAAATCCTGGGTGATGCGGTCGAACTGGGCCCGTACCCTTTCGATGGTGATGCGCTGCATGGCGTGCGGATCCCTGACCCGGGTGCGCCAGGGCAACTGGTCGGGGGTTTTGCCGGTTTCCGCCAGCATGGCCTCCTCGTAGACGCTGACCACATAGTCTCGGCAGCGGTAGGGGCCGGTGCGCCGGGGGTTGTGGTGGGCGTAGAGGCCGATGACGGGGGTGCCCACCAGGGTTGCCATATGGGTGGGGCCGGTATCCGGCGCCACCACCAGGCTGGCTGCTTCGATCAAGGCCAGCAGTTGCGGCAGGCTGGTTTTGCCCACCAGATTTTCGTCGATTCTGACGCTAAGATTGCAGATGTTCGCCGCCAATTCCTGCTCTATCTGGGTGGGGCTGCCGATTAGCACCACCTTCATGCCGCGTTCATGGGCATGGTCGGCGAGGGCGGCGTAGCCTTCGGCGGTCCAGTTCTTGTAGGCCTTGCTGGCGGCGGGGCAGATCAGCAGCAACGGGCGGTGGTCCCGGTGCGGCCGGGCCCAGGCCCGGGCCGCTTCCGGCAGGGGCAGGGACCAGGCCGGGGTGAGGTCGTCCAGCCCCAGCACCCGGCCGAAACCCATAAAGCCGTCCACCACATGGTCGCCGGTGGCGGCCACCCTGAGGTTGGTGAACAACCACTGGCCGTCCTTGGCCCGCTCTCGTTCGAAGCCCAGCCGGTACCCGGCCCTGACGCCCAGGCTGGCGATGCTGGCGCGCAGGGCGGCCTGCATGTGCAGCAGGGCGTCGAAGCGGCGTCCCCGCAGCTGTCGCCACAGGGCGAGATAGCCTTTCCAGCCGGCCTTCTTGTCGAAGGGGATCACCTCTACCCCGGGCAGCAGCTGCAGCAGGCCGGCTTCCACCCTGCCGGTTATCCAGGTGATGCGGGTTTGGGGCCACTGGCGCTGGATGGCCTGTACCAGGGCTATCGCGTGGCAGCAGTCGCCGATGGCGGACAAACGCAGCAAGCAAAGGGAAGAGGGGGGCGAACTGAACAGGGCCATGGGTGCACTCTCTTGGATCCGAGTCCGGCATTATGCAAAGCCCGGCGGGCCATGTAAAATCCGTGTTTTCGTCTGGGGGGTGGAAATGGAACGAATAGAGCACGGCTCTGAAATTATCTGGTACGATCCCGAATGCTTTGGTGCCTTCAAGCGGGATTACTTCGAAATCGACTACTGGCGTGAGCTGGACGCCATTCGCGGCAAGGCGGTGGGGCGCAACACCACCTGGTTCGTGGAAGACGAGGTGGGCCACAAGGTGCTGCGCCACTACTATAGAGGCGGCATGATAGGCCGGGTGATGGAAGACACCTTCCTGCACGTGGCCGAGTCCAAGAGCCGGGCCATGGCGGAATTCACCGTGCTGGCCAAGCTGCACCGCCGCGGCCTGCCGGTGCCTCGGCCCTGCGCCGCCCGCATGGTGCGTTCCAACCTGGTGTATCGGGCCGACATCATCCTTACCCGCATCGATAATGCCCGTGATCTGGTGGCTATCCTCAAGGAAAAAGCGCTGGACAAACGAGAATGGCAGGCCATTGGCAAGACCGTCCGCCAGTTCCACGACGCCGGCCTCTACCATGCGGATCTGAACAGCCATAATGTGCTGCTGGACGACAGCGGCAAGAGCTGGCTGATCGACTTCGACAAGTGCCATTTCCGCCAGCCCGGCAGCTGGACCCGGGAGAACATGGAGCGGCTGCTGCGCTCATTCCGCAAGGAGCAGGGCCTGTACTCCGGCTTTCACTGGGACGAGCAGGACTGGCAGGCGCTGCTGAGCGGTTACAGGGCGAGCTGATCCTGGATCAGGGCCTGGGTCCTGGCCAGGGCGCCCCGGTTGGCGCCGACCACCGCCAGGGCCTGGCGGCCCATGGCCCCGGCCAGCTCCGTTTCGGTAAACAATTGCTCCAGGGTGATGGTCAGTTCGTCGGCATCGGCGACGATGCGGGCGGCCCCGGCCGCCACTAACTGGCGGGTGATGTCGCCGAAATTGAAGGTGGAAGGGCCGGTCAGCACCGGCTTGCCCAGGGCAGCGGGCTCCAGCAGGTTGTGCCCACCCCGTTCGATCAGGCTGCCGCCGACAAAGGCGATGTCGGCCGCCGCCAGCATCAGCGGCAGTTCGCCCATGGTATCGCCCAGATAGACCTGGGCCTGTGGGCTGGGGTTGCCCTTGGTACGGCGGCAGAGATCGAAGCCTTGCCGCGCCACCAGCTCCGCCACCTGGTCGAAGCGCTGGGGGTGGCGGGGCACCAGCAGCAACCGGGCGTGGGGGAATTGTTGCAGTAGCCGGCGGTGGGTGGCCAATATCTGCTCGTCTTCGCCTTCATGGGTGGACGCGGCGATCCAGACCGGGCGTTGCATGCCCAGCCGTTCACGCAGCTGTCGGCCCTGCTCGATGATACTTTCGCCGTACTCGATATCGAACTTGACCGAGCCGGTGACGCTGAGCCGCTCGCGAGGCAGGCCCAGCCCGGCGAAGCGCTCGGCGTCGTCCCGGTGTTGGCAGGCGATATGATCGATATTGGCCGATAAAAGCCGGAATATACCGTGAAAACGCCGGTATCTTGCGGCCGAGCGGGCCGACAGCCGGGCATTGAGTACCAGCACCGGTAGCCGGCGTTCGCCACAGGCGTGCAGCAGGTTGGGCCAGAGCTCGGTTTCCATGATGAGCACCGCCCGTGGCCGGATTCGGCGCAGAAAGAGAGTCACCGCCCAGGGGAAATCCAGCGGCGCATAGCGGTGCTCCACCAGGGTGCCGAGTTTGGCCGCCTGATCCGCGCCGGTGCGGGTGGTGGTGGTCACCACTATGGACAGCGTTGGATGGGCGGCCTTCAGCGCCTTGATAAGAGGGGTGGCGGCCACTACTTCACCCACGCTGACCGCATGCAGCCAGAGCGGCGCCTCGGCCGAGGCGGGCGGGACTCGTCCCAGATGTTCCGGCCAGCGCCGCCCGAACCCCGGCCTGCCCCGCCTGGGCCAGTACAGGAGCCCCAGCAGCAGGGGAGCGAACAGGTGGATAAGCAGGTTGTAAAGTAAGAGAAATCCCATAGGCTGGATTAATCTTTTTTAAGCAAGTAGCTAAGGTTGAAAATATTTCTTCTGATAATATCCAGATATCTAAAATACTCTTTTCTTATCCGGGTTGTTATCGTTCTTTTCGGCTTTTTTACCCCGCCTATATCGGACAGGACGCCTCTTTGGTTGACGAGGGGTGGTTCAACGCCATAGTTGTACTGACCATTCAGGTACTCCATGTCCATATAGTCATCTACCGGCCACCACCACCTTTGGCTGGTCGACAGGAATCGTGACGCTGCCTCAGGGGTAACGATGTAGGCATGGGCGCAACTGGGGCCCCTGAGATATTTTACCAGGCGGTATTTTTCACCGATGGCCTGCTCTATCTTCCATTTTGAGAGGAACCTCAGGGAGCGCTTCGCCGTTCCCCTACCCAGCCGGATGTAGTGGTAATCGTCGAGCAGGGCGCCGCACTCATGGAGTGCCGCAGGCAGATCTTCTGAAAGTTCCACGTCATCTTCCAGTACCAGTATGTTAGCCTGTTCTTTTACGCTGAGCTCCCATACCGCCCGATGGCTTGCAAAGCAGCCTTGTTCTCCCAATGTCAGGGAGTGTCCTTTTTCGAATAGCCTTTTTTTATCATCGTATAGTGCAAGAGCCGGATCTTTGTTCTCTCTGCCGTTGACTGCATTGAAAAAGGAATAAGGCAAACCAAGCTCGGAAAGTTTTCTCGAGATGTATTCTTTTCGCTCGGTAGAAGAGGGAAGATTGATAACGACAATCTTGATTTCTTTGTTCATTACACCGTCCTGTGTCATGACAGCTCCTCCAGCTTGCTTATCACAAGTTGGGGTGGCAGTTCTTTCAAGCATTTGAGGTGCCCCAATGGACACTCCCTTTTAAAGCAGGGGCGACATTCGATATCGGTGTGAACGATGGCAACCCGCTCGGCCAGAGGGGGGGTGTACTGGGGCGAGGTGGAGCCGTAGATGCCGACCAGGGGGCGCTGCAGGGCGGCGGCGATATGCATCAGCCCGGAATCGTTGGAAACCACGGCGGTGCTAAGCGCCATCAGATCGATGGCCTGGTGCAGCGAGGTTCTGCCCGCCAGTATATGGCAGTGTTCCTGCATTCTCTGTGGCAAATGGTGTTTGATGGCTTCCGCCACCGGGATATCCTTGGCCGAGCCGAAAATCCATACCTGCCGGCCCTGTTCGATCTGGTGCCGGGCGACCTCGGCGTAGTGCTGTTCCGGCCAGCGCTTGGCCGGGCCGAACTCGGCGCCCGGGCAGAGGCTCAAGACCGGCCTTGAGGTATCCAGGTTCAACCTGGTCAGGGCCTGCCGCTGGTTGGGCAAGTCAACCTGTAGCTCGGGCCAGGGCAGTTCGGGGATGCAGTGGTTATCCTTCATCTGCTCCCTGGGGTAGCCCAGCGACACGTAGCGTTCCACCATCAGTGGGAAATCGGTCTTGTTACTGCGCAGATCGTTCAGCAGGCCGTAGCGGGACTCGCCCTTCCAGCCGGTACGTCGCTTGATGCCGGCAAACAGCGGGATCAGCGCCGATTTGAGGGAGTTGGGCTGGATAATGGCCCAGTCATAACCCTCGGCGGCCAGCCGCCTGCCCAGGCGGAAACGTTCGGCCGGCTTGAAGTCGCCATGTCCCAACGGCATGACGATGGCCCTGTCCACCTCCGGCATCCGCTCCAGCAGGGCACAGCACCAGGCCGGTGCCATCACATGCAGCTCGGCGCCGGGATACTGCCGCTTCAGGGTGATATAGAGGCTTTGGGACATCACCATGTCGCCAACCCAGGAGGGGCCTATGATCAGTATTTTCATGGAATACCTAATTTTTCTGTATGCTAAGTACACCGATATCTGCTGCTTATTTCAACACGGCGAGCATATGTTTGACTTCCTTTTCCCGGGAAAAAAGTTTTCTAGCCAAGGAAATGTTTTTTGACGCCAAATATTTTTCATCGCTAAAGTTATTCATCACTTTTCTTACCAGTTCACGCAAATGGTCAATATCCTGGTTCCTGGCAAGATGCAGATGGAACCCGAGTCGTTGGAATTCAGGAAATACAGTGTTGTTGTATGCAATGCAGATCAAGCCATTCCCTAGGGCTTCTATGAGTGCATTGGATAATCCTTCACCGTGGCTTGGGAAAAGGAAGATGGAGGCGTCATGAAATAATTGCTGAGGTTTCTGTTGAAAGTCAGTCAGTATTACCTGTTTCGCCATATTTCTGGCGGATATCTCATTCTTTATTCTGGCCAGATAATCATCATCATCTGATGAACCCACTAATTTAAGGGGGAGTCCAGTGCCTGCGACGGCGAGCAGTGCATCAAGCTGTCCTTTTCCCGCAGCTATCCTGCCAACATGTATGGCCTTTTTTACTGCAATGACCGGTGGTTCCGGTAAAAACACGGAGCTGGTATAAATGACGCCCAAGCCGGATTTTCGGGAAACTGGTATTATTTTCCGTACGTTATTTTTCAAATGTTCACTGATGCAGAGATGGTAATTTACTCGGCTGTAGAACCACCTGTGTAGAGGATCTTTTTTGCTGGTAGACATGGTAGTGCCATATCTGACAATCAGATTTATCTGTGGCATACCGACCAAGGCAAAATAGATAGACTTGAGCTCCGAAGTTCCAAGAAAAATGAGGTTTCTGACATCTCCCTGCATCAATATCTGACGAAGTTGAAATATCAGTTTAAGGCTCAATTTGGACCTGAACTCGACCTCTTGATGGGGAACTCCGGCATGTTGTGCTTGTTGAGCAACAAAACTTCCGTGTCTACATACCAGTAAAGTACGGATCCCAGCTTTGGAGAACCCCTCCGCCATTTTTACCGCGTCCAGCTCCATGCCGCCGGCAAAGTGTGACAGGCACAGTACTACCACATCATACCGGTTAGTTGTCATGTCACAATGGCCCGCCATAAGATCATCATTGAGGATTGAGAGCCTTCTTGAAGGTGTAATCCCCCTTGATCTTGCGCCACAGCCCGAACACATCGGTGCGAGGGAAGATGGCGATGCGGCGGATTTGGTAGGGATCCTCGTGCATGGCCAGGGGGCCGCTGTTGGTGGCCACGGCGAAGGGATAGCCCTGCTCTTCAGCCAGTGCCTTGCTGTCTTCGTTATGGCTGCCGAAGGGGTAGGCGAAGGAGACGAGAGGCCGACCCAGCAGCCCTTCCAACTGCGCCTTGTTGTCGGCGATTTCACGCCGTTGCTCTTCCTTGGTCAGGGTATCGAGATGCGGGTGGGTCAGGGTATGGCCACCGAATTCCACCAGGCCGGAATCGGCCATTTCCCGGATCTGCTCAGGCGTCATCAGCTCGACCCGTTTTTCCGGGTTGTCGGGCTGCTCCACGTCCCAGCGGTTGAAGCGTTCGCCGGTCACCAGGTAGATCACCGCCTTGAAGCCGTATTTTTTCAATAGCGGAAATAGCAGCTCGTAGTTGTCCCGGTAGCCGTCGTCCACCGTGATGATGATGTACTTCTTGTCGGGCTCCAGCCGGCTGGCCAGGCCCCGTTCCGCCAGATCGGCGAAGGTAAGGGTCTCATAGCCCAGGCGCTTGAGCAGCTTGAAGTGTTTTTCCAGCATGTTTACGTGCAGATAGGTGCCATGTACACCTTTTTCACGGTCGTCACGGATAAAACGGTGGTACATGACGATGGGCACCTCCCGCCGCAGCCGGTGTACGTATACGCTCTGGTAGTGCTGCTCCAGTTCGTCGGCCACGGCGGCGAGATCGTAGCCCTTCCTGACCCGGTCGATGACCGCTGGATCTGTGCCCCCGCATGCCAGCGCCGCCGCTATCCGGTCGGGCAGGGCGGCGAAGTCGATATCCAGATCCTTGGGCCCGATATCGCCGAAGTTGCTGGCCATGGCGGCATCGATATTGTCGCGGGTCACCAGGCCCGGGGCGCTGGCCTCGCCGATGGCGAAGGTGGCCCTGCCCATCAGGATGGACTCCATCGCCACCCGGCCGGCGCCGATCACCAGATCGGAGCCGGCCATCAGCCCGGGTACGTCCTGCACATAACCGAGAAAATCGACCTTGTCCTTGAAGCGCAGGAACCGCTCGGGCAAGGCGGAGCCGGAAGCCACCTGCACCCGGTACCTGCCGGCATCCAGGCACCGTTCCAGCAGCCGGTAACAGAGCTCGCCCTTGGGGCCGGTGAGCCGGCCGACGATGCTGATCACCGGCCGTTCGTTGGCCGATGCCGGCACGGGCTGGTAGCGGTGGGTGTCGATGCCGTTACGACCGATGGCGATCAGCGTCGGTGCCACCCCCAGGCTGGCAATCAATTGCTCCCGCACCGCCTCGCATACCGCCAGGGCGCGGTCACCCAGGGCGTGGAACTGCTTGCGGGAGGCATGTACCGGCTGGCGGCCGTGCACCGAAGTGATCATGGGCGTACCGGTCAGCCTGCAGGCCAGGTAACAGCTCCAGCTGGAGGCACGGCTGTGGGCATGCACCAACTGGATGCGGTGCTTGCGAATAAGATAGACAAGGTAGCCCACATGCCAGAACCGACGGGGAATGCTGCGCTTGTTGAAACGCAGCCTGAAGTAGTGCCCCCGATGGGGCTTGGTCAGGGTGTCGGACACGTAAAACATCCTGTGCCCGCGCCGGCTCAACTCGTCGCCCAGGGTGGTGGCGTAGACCTCGGCCCCGGTCACCTCCAGTTGGGACAACGCCATTAGTATATTCATGAGAAACCCGGGCGTTATTTGTTCAGCCAGGCCATATATTCGGCCACCCCTTCGGCGACCGTCCTGAACTCGTGCGGATAGCCGGCGGCGCGCAGTTTGGTCAGGTCGGCCTGGGTAAAACTCTGGTAGCGGCCCTTCAACTGGTCGGGGAAGGGGATGTATTCCACCTGGCCTTTGCCGTGATGCTTGATGACCGCCTCGGCCACGTTCTGGAAAGGTTCGGCTCGGCCGGTACCGCAGTTGAAAATGCCGGAAACCTGCGGGTTCTGCCAGAACCAGAGGTTGACCTTGCACACATCGTCCACGTAGATGAAGTCACGCATCTGGCCGCCGTTGGGGAAACCGTCGCAGCCCTCGAACAGCTTGGGGTTCTCGCCCTTGTGCAGTTGGGTATCGAGATGGAAGGCCACGCTCGACATGCCGCCCTTGTGCTGCTCGCGCGGGCCGTAGACGTTGAAGTATTTGAGGCCGACCACCTGGGAGCCGATCTCCGGCTGCAGGCGGCGCACATACTGGTCGAACAGCTGCTTGGAATAACCATAGACGTTGAGTGGCTGCTCGTACTGGGGCTCTTCGATGAAGTTGTCGTTGCGACCGCCGTAGGTGGCGGCGGAGGAGGCATAGATAAAGGGAATTTCCCGTTCCAGGCAGTAGTGCAGCAGGTCCTTGGAGTACTCGTAGTTGTTCTCCATCATGAATTTGCCGTCCCACTCGGTGGTGGCGGAGCAGGCGCCCTCGTGAAAGATGACCTCTATGCCGCCCCACTCCTCGAATTCGTCGCCGGAGACGATACGATGGAGGAATTCGTCCTTGTCCAGGTAATCGGCGATGGTCAGATCCACCAGGTTGACGAACTTGGTACCGTCGGTCAGGTCGTCGATCACCACCACGTCGGTCCGTCCCTGATCGTTCAGGGCCTTCACCAGGTTACTGCCGATAAAGCCGGCACCGCCAGTCACAATGATCATCGTTTTCTGCCTCTTGCTGGCCGGAATCTGTCCGGCAAAACGGGGTAAAGTAGGCAAAAGCTTATCATGGTTCGGCGGCAGAAAACTAACCCGCTTGCCTGTGTTACTATTCAGTTATGTCAGTGAGAATTGGTTAACCGCATGAAAACCAAGGACCGTATTGTCGCCGCCGCCTTGCAGTTGTTTAACGAGCAGGGGGAGGCGAATGTTACCACCAACCATATCGCCGCCCATCTGGGCATCAGTCCGGGCAATCTTTATTATCATTTTCGTAACAAAAACGACATTATTCACCGCATTTTCGAGCAATACTCCGATCATTTACGCAAAAGTTTTACCCCTGTTACAGGCCCGGCCAGTGCCAGCCCGGCGGTGTGGTTCCATTACCTGGACGCCATCTTCTATGTGATGTGGGAATTCCGTTTTTTTTACGCCAACCTCAATGACATCCTGCACCGGGATCCGGAGCTGCACAAGAAGTACCTGGCGGTGCAACAGGAGCTGGCAGTCAACCTGCAGGCCCTGCTGCGGGAGCTGAACGCCCAGCAAGTGCTGGCTATTCCCGACCAGGAGATAGAGCCCCTGACCCAGACCCTGAAGGTGGTCGTTTCCTTCTGGGTCAGCTACCAGTCGGCCCAGTCGCTCAACCCCCGCATCAGCCAGGCGGTGCTCTATGAAGGGGTGGCCCGGGTGCTGCTGCTGCTCAAACCCTATTTCCACCCGGAAAAGGGGGCCGAACTGGCCACATTGTCGGGGCATTATCAGGCCCTGGCCCGTACGCCCAGTGATCCCTTTCACAAATAGCCAGCATGAACAGAATATATTGTGTCAAAGGGAATTGGTGGTAGTAAAATGACCTGAAATCAACCCATCAAGCCAGATTGATAACGGGAGTTAAGTATGTCGTTGGCATTTTATGCTCATTTAAGCGAGCAATTGGCGCAAACCAAGGCCGAAGGGCTCTACAAGCAGGAGCGGGTGATCACCTCGCCCCAGAGTGCGGCCATCGAGGTCGGCCAGCGGGAAGTAATTAACTTCTGTGCCAACAATTACCTGGGTCTCGCCAACCATCCTGCGCTGGTCACCGCGGCCCGGCAGGGGCTGGAGAGCCACGGCTTCGGCATGGCCTCGGTGCGCTTTATCTGCGGTACCCAGGATCTGCACAAGCGGCTGGAGACCGAACTGTCCGCCTTCCTCGGCATGGAAGACACCATTCTCTACACCTCCTGCTTCGATGCCAATGCCGGCCTGTTCGAGACCCTGCTGGGGCCGGAAGACGCCATCATCTCCGATGCCCTGAACCACGCCTCCATCATCGACGGCGTGAGGTTGTGCAAGGCCAGGCGCTATCGCTATGCCAACAACGACATGGCCGAGCTGGAAACCTGCCTGCAGCAGGCCACCGCCGACGGCGCCCGTTTCAAGCTGATCGCCACCGACGGCGTCTTCTCCATGGATGGCGTCATCGCCAACCTCAAGGCCATCTGTGACCTGGCGGACAAGTATGACGCCCTGGTAATGGTGGACGACTCCCATGCCGTGGGCTTTGTGGGTGAACAGGGCCGGGGCACTCACGAATACTGCGAGGTGATGGGCCGGGTCGATATCATCACCGGCACCCTGGGCAAGGCCCTGGGCGGGGCCTCCGGCGGTTATACCTCCGGCAAGAAGGAAATGATCGACTGGTTGCGCCAGCGCTCCCGTCCCTACCTGTTCTCCAACTCGGTGGCGCCGGCCATCGTCGCCGCCTCCATCCAGGTGCTGGAAATGCTGAAGGATGGTGACGAACTGCGCCGGAAAGTTCGGGCAAACAGCGACTACTTCCGGGAAAAGATGACCGCGGCCGGCTTTACCCTGGCGGGCAAGGATCACGCCATTATTCCGGTGATGCTGGGTGATGCCGCCCTGGCCGCCAGCATGGCCGACAGGCTGCTGGAGCGGGGCATCTATGTTATCGGCTTCTCCTTCCCGGTGGTGCCCAAGGGCCAGGCGCGGATCCGTACCCAGATGTCGGCGGCCCACAGCCGCGAACAGCTGGAGCAGGCCATCACCGCCTTCACCGAGGTGGGCCGGGAACTGGGCGTGATTTAAGGGGAGCATGACGATGAAAGCACTGGCAAAACTGAAAGCGGAACCCGGCATCTGGATGACGGAGGTGCCCGAGCCCGAACTGGGCCATAATGATCTGTTGATCCGGATCCGCAAAACCGCCATCTGCGGCACCGATATCCACATCTATAACTGGGACGACTGGTCCCAGAAGACCATCCCCGTACCCATGGTGGTCGGCCACGAATACGTGGGTGAAGTGGTGGCCATCGGCCAGGAGGTACGCGGCTTCGCGGTGGGCGACCGGGTGTCCGGCGAGGGCCACATCACCTGCGGCCATTGCCGCAACTGCCGCGCCGGTCGGACCCACCTGTGCCGCAACACCGTGGGCGTGGGGGTGAACCGGGAGGGCGCCTTCGCCGAATACCTGGTGATCCCGGCCTTCAATGCCTTCAAACTGCCGGACGAGATTTCCGACGACCTGGCCTCCATCTTCGACCCCTTCGGCAATGCGGTACACACCGCCCTGTCTTTCGATCTGGTAGGTGAAGACGTGCTGATCACCGGCGCCGGCCCCATCGGCATCATGGCCGCCGCCGTGGCCCGCCATGTGGGTGCCCGCCATGTGGTGATCACCGATGTCAACGAATACCGCCTCGAGCTGGCCCGCAAGATGGGCGTGGCCCGGGCGGTCAACGTAGCCAAGGAGAAGCTGGACGACGTCATGGCCGAGCTCGGCATGACCGAGGGATTCGACGTGGGCCTGGAAATGTCCGGGGTACCGGCGGCCTTCCGCGACATGCTGGACAAGCTGAACCACGGCGGCAAGGTGGCCATGTTGGGCATTCCGCCTTCCGACATGGCCATCGACTGGAACAAGGTGATCTTCAAGGGCCTGGTGCTCAAGGGCATCTACGGCAGGGAGATGTTCGAAACCTGGTACAAGATGGCCAGCCTGATCCAGTCCGGCCTGGATCTGACTCCCATCATCACCCACCACTTCAAGGTGGACGATTTCCAGCAGGGGTTCGACGTGATGCGCTCGGGCCAGTCCGGCAAGGTGATACTGGACTGGCAGTAAACTGCTGCCATCCCCAAAGAACAGGGCCCGCTTCGGCGGGCCCTGTGTTTTGTGAAATCTGGTGATATGCCAGCTTTCAGCTTCCAGTCCCTAATCCTCGCTCCCGGGCGGACAGACCGATTCCCGCACCACCAGCCGGGGCTGGAGTTCCAGTTGCTCGGGCTGGTGATCCTTCTCCTTGATCCGCTTCAGCAGCAGTTCCAGGGCCCAGCGGCCCAGGGTGCGTTTGGGGTGGGAGATGGTGGTCAGGGGCGGGCTGGTAAAGCGCGCCATACTGACATCGTCGTAGCCGATGACCGAGATATCCTCGGGCACCCTGAGCCCGGCCTGGGTGATGGCGCAGATGGCGCCGAAGGCCATGGTATCGCAGAAGGCAAACACGGCGCTGACCCCGGACTGCCGCCGCAGCAGCTGCTGCATGGCTTTGTAGCCGCTCTCGCTTTCAAAATCCCCCTCGATAATATGCTCGGGTGGCAAGTCGAGGCCGGCTTCGGCCAGCGCCCGGGTAAAGCCGTCCAGCCGCAGCTGGCTGGTCCCCTTGTGCAGATGACCGGTGATACAGGCAAAATTCTTGTGACCCTGCTCTAGCAGGTATTTTCCGGCAAGATGGCCGCCAATGTCGGCGTTATCATGGATAATGTCGGCAAAATGATTGTCCCGGCTCCAGTCCAGCATCACCAGTGGCAGCTTGGGTTGCTGTTGCAGCAGTTCGGTGAGGGAGGGAGGCGTATCGGTACAGATCACCAGCAGGCCGTCGACCCTTTTTTCCAGCAGCATGCGCAGGTGCATCAACTGCCGCTCGGGCTTGTTCTCCGTGTTGCACAGGATCAGGCTGTAGCCCAGTTCGAAGCAGAGATCTTCTACCGCTTGTACCACCTCCGCGAAGAAGGGGTGGGCGCTGGTGGTGACCAGCATGCCGATGGTTCGGGTGTTATTGACCTTGAGGCTGCGGGCTACCGAGTTGGGGGCGTAGTTGAGCTCCTGTACTGCCTGCTCCACCCTTGCCCGGGCTGACGCGCTTACCTTGCGGGTCCGGTTGAGCACGTGGGAGACGGTGGAGATGGATACTCCCGCCTGTGCTGCCACATCTTTGATGGTCGCCATGCTGAAACCTCGGGCTGAGAAAGAGCGTATATTAGCAAATGTAAGCCCTTAGTGGTGGTTTTATACCCACCGCCAGGCGCCGCGCTGGTTTATGCCGTCAGGTTTCCGAATTAGTCGTGGTTGTCCCGATGTTTTGTCGGACGAGCTTTACGTCATGGCGGGAACCGCGGATGAGATCCGGCTTCACAATCTTTGTTTTTATTTTGTAACCAGCCCCATCTGAAGCATTTTTCTCTTGTGGAAATCGCGCGCTAGGGTTAGAAAAAAGGGCAGGCCGGATCATCTCCGGCAAGACCAATATCAGGACAGAGGGAATTTACATGGTCACATGGAATAAGAAGGCAGTAGCGGCGGCGGTGTTCGTCGCCCTGGGGGGCGGGGCGGCCTTTTCCGCCTCGGCGGAAACCGTAAGAATTGCCATCGCCGGTCCGGTGACCGGCCCCGTGGCCCAGTACGGTGACATGCAGTTCACCGGCGGACGCATGGCGGTCGAGCTGCTCAACCAGTCCGGCGCCCTGGGCGAGTACAGCCTGCAGGCGGTGGAATACGACGATGCCTGCGACCCGAAACAGGCAGTGGCGGTGGCCAACCGCATCGTCAACGACGGAGTGCAGTTCGTGGTGGGCCACCTGTGCTCCGACAGCACCCTGCCGGCCTCCGACGTTTATGACGATGAAGGCATACTGATGGTCACCCCGGCGTCGACCAACCCCACCATTACCGAGCGTGGCCTGGAGTTCGTGATGCGCACCATCGGCCTCGACAGTGACCAGGGGCCAACCGCCGCCCGCTATATTCTGGAGCAGGTCAAACCCCAACGTATTGCGGTGATCCACGACAAGAAGCAGTATGGTGAAGGCCTGGCCTCCAGCGTGCGCGATACGTTGAAAAACGCCGGCGTCGAGGTGGCGGCCTACGAGGGGATCACCTCGGGTGACAAGGACTTCTCCGCCCTGATTGCCAAGCTGCAGCGTGACCAGGTGGACTTCGTCTATTACGGCGGCTACCACCCCGAGCTGGGGCTGATCCTGCGGCAATCTGCCGAAAAAGGTTTCAAAGCCCGCTTTATGGGGCCGGAAGGCGTGGGCCACAAGGACATCACTTCCATCGCCGGCGATGCCTCCGAAGGCCTGTTGGTGACCCTGCCCAAGAAATATGACCAGGATCCGGCCAACGTCGCCGTGGTGGAGGCGATCAAGGCCAAGGGCGGGGATCCCACCGGCCCCTTTGTATGGACCACCTATGCGGCGGTGGAAGCCATTGCCGAAGGCATCAAGCGCGCCGGTACCGAGCCGGAAGCGGTGGCCGAGGCGCTGCGTGCCGAACCGGTGAATACCGTGATGGGCCCGCTGTCCTGGGATGACAAGGGCGATCTGCTCGGCTTCGAATTCGGGGTGTTCGAGTGGCACAAGGACGGCTCCTCCTCCCAGCTGTAAGGGAGAGCAACTCCTGATGCAAGCGGGGCCTGCCGGCCCCGCTTTGGTAGTGCCCCGATTTTCCCGACCGCTCTTGGAGCCTGTTGACGATCTACTGCGCTCGGCCATTCGTCGTTGGAAAATGGCTCAAAATGCTCATGTACTACTTGTACACTCCGCTTTTTCGCCCTTTCCGCCTCGCCTGGCCACCGCCCGTGACGATCGAAAACAGGCTCTTACGACAAGGAAAGGTTGTATGTCTGAGCCCGTACTTTATTTCGTCCAGCAACTGCTCAATGGCCTGACCATTGGCAGCACCTATGCTCTTATCGCCATCGGCTACACCATGGTGTACGGCATCATCGGCATGATCAACTTCGCCCATGGCGAGGTCTACATGATCGGCGCCTACGCCGCCTTCATGGTGATGACCGCGCTGATGATGATGGGTATAGACAGCAGCTTCCTGCTGCTGACTTCCGCTTTTCTGGTGAGTATTACCCTGACCAGCGTTTACGGTTATTCCATCGAACGGGTGGCCTACCGGCCGCTGCGCAGCAGCAAACGGTTGATCGCCCTGATCTCCGCCATCGGCATGTCCATTTTCCTGCAGAACATGATGCGCCTGTCCCAGGGCTCGCGGGACATCGCCATGCCCAGCCTGATCCCGGGAGGGTGGAGCTTCGGTGAGGGCAGTTTCCAGGCGTCCCTGTCCTACATGCAGTTGATCATTTTCCTGGTGACTTTTGTCGCCATGACCCTGCTGTCCCTGTTTATTTCCCGCTCGCGCATGGGCCGTGCCTGCCGGGCCTGTGCCGAAGACCTGAAGATGGCCAACCTGCTCGGCATCAACAGCAACACCATCATCGCCCTCACCTTCGTGATCGGCGCCGCCCTGGCGGCGGTGGCCGGGGTGCTGCTGGGTTCTTACTACGGGGTCATCAACCCCTACATCGGCTTTATGGCGGGGCTCAAGGCCTTTACCGCCGCGGTGCTGGGCGGCATCGGCAGCGTGCCCGGCGCCGTGCTCGGTGGCCTGCTGCTGGGCGTGACCGAGGCCATGACCGGCGCCTACTTCAGCACCGAGTACAAGGACGTGGTGTCCTTCGGCCTGCTGATCGCGGTGTTGCTGTTCATGCCCACCGGTATCCTGGGCAAACCGGAGGTGGAAAAGGTATGAACAAGTTCAAACCCGCCTTTATCGCCGTCGCCCTCTTCCTGGTGCTGGCCGGCTGGCTGCTCGGTTTCCGGCTGGAAACCGCCGGCACCCGGCTGGTGGTGACCAATCGCCTGGATACGGCCTGGGAGTGGCTGGCGCTGGGCGCGGCCCTGGTGTTCCTGGGGCAGTTGTTCCAGGCCCAGTTGCGCAGGCCCTTCCGCTACCTGTCCGATCGCAAGGGCCATTTTGCCCTGCCGGCGCCGGAGGAACAGCCCTGGCTGTACCGTATCGTCACCGTACTGGTGCTGGTCGGGCTGGTTATCTGGCCTTTCGTCGGCTCCCGTGGTGCCGTGGACCTGGCCACCCTGACCCTCATCTACGTGATGCTGGGGCTGGGGCTGAACGTGGTGGTGGGCCTGGCCGGCCTGCTGGATCTGGGTTATGTGGGCTTCTACGCGGTGGGCGCCTATACCTATGCCCTGCTCAACGCCTACCTGGGGCTGGATTTCTGGACCTGCCTGTTGCTCGCCGGCGGCATGGCGGCGTTGTTCGGTTTCCTGCTCGGGTTTCCGGTGTTGCGCCTGCGCGGCGATTACCTGGCCATCGTCACCCTGGGCTTCGGCGAAATTATCCGCATCCTGCTCAACAACATGACCGAGGTGACCGGGGGGCCCAACGGCATCGCCGGCATTCCCAAGCCGACCCTGTTCGGGCTGGAATTCGAGCGCCGGGGCGAGAATACCTTCCATGAGTTTTTCGGCATCGCCTACAACTCGGGGCACAAGGTGATCTTCCTCTACCTGCTGGCGCTGGTGCTGGTGGTGTTCACTATCTTCATCATCAACCGGCTGCTGCGCATGCCGCTCGGCCGGGCCTGGGAAGCGTTGCGCGAGGATGAAATCGCCTGTCGTTCGCTCGGCCTAAACCCGACGCTGATCAAGCTGAGCGCCTTCACCATCGGCGCCGCCTTCGCCGGTTTTGCCGGCAGCTTCTTCGCCGCGCGCCAGGGCTTTATCAGTCCCGAGTCCTTCGTGTTCATCGAGTCGGCCATCATCCTTGCCATCGTGGTGCTGGGCGGCATGGGCTCGCAAATCGGGGTGGTGCTGGCGGCGATCGTCATGACCATACTGCCGGAGCTGACCCGGGAGTTTAACGAATACCGCATGCTGCTGTTCGGCCTGCTGATGGTGCTGATGATGATCTGGCGGCCCCAGGGTCTGCTGCCGATGCACCGGCCGCATATGGAGCTGAAATCATGACCGAGCTGTTAAAGGTATCCGCCCTGACCATGCGCTTCGGTGGCCTGGTGGCCGTAGATCAGGTGGCGCTGTCCATGCGGGAGCGGCAAATCGTGTCGGTGATCGGCCCCAACGGGGCCGGCAAGACCACGGTGTTCAACTGCCTGTCCGGCTTCTACCGGCCGAGCGGCGGCACCGTCAACTTCCAGGGGCAGGATATCCAGGGCATGCCCGGCCACAAGATTGCCCGCCTCGGCATGGTGCGCACCTTCCAGCACGTGCGCCTGTTCAAGGAAATGACGGTGCTGGAAAACCTGCTGGTGGCCCAGCATCGCCATCTCAGCACCGGTTTCCTGGCCGGCTTGTTCAAGACCCCAGCTTTTCGCCGGGCGGAGCGGGAAGGGCTGGAAAGGGCCCATTACTGGCTGGAAAAGGTGCGGCTGACCGAGTTTGCCAACCGCACCGCCGGCAACCTGGCCTACGGCCAGCAGCGGCGGCTGGAGATTGCCCGTTGCATGGCGGCCCGGCCGCAACTGCTGATGCTGGACGAACCGGCGGCGGGGCTCAATCCCAATGAAACCCAGGAGCTGGATCTGCTGATCTGCGATCTGCGTGACAACGAGGGAGTCAGCATCCTGCTGATCGAGCACGACATGAAACTGGTGATGGGCATCTCCGACCATATCTACGTGGTCAACCAGGGCCGGCCTCTGGCCGACGGCACCCCGGAGCAGGTGCGCAACCACCCCGATGTGATCAAAGCCTACCTGGGAGAAGACTGAAGATGCTGCAAGTGGACAATGTCTGTGCCAGCTACGGCAAGATCCAGGCACTGGAAGATGTGTCCGTTCATATCGACAAGGGGGAAATCGTCACCCTGATCGGCGCCAACGGCGCGGGCAAGACCACCCTGATGATGACCATCTGCGGCGACCCCAAGCCGACCCGGGGCCGGGTGCTGTTCGAGGGACAGGATCTGAGTACCCTGGATACCGCCACCATCATGCGCAAGGATATCGCCATCGTGCCCGAGGGGCGGCGCATCTTTTCCCGGCTGACGGTAGAGGAAAACCTGCACATGGGCGCCTTCTTCGTGGACAGGAGCGAGCACGAGGGCCTGCTGGCGGAGGTGTACCAGATGTTTCCCCGACTCAAGGAGCGGATGCACCAGCGGGCCGGCACCATGTCCGGCGGTGAGCAACAGATGTTGGCCATCGGTCGGGCGCTGATGAGCAAGCCCCGGTTGCTGCTGCTCGACGAGCCCTCGCTCGGCCTGGCACCCATCATCATCGCCCAGATCTTCGACATCATCGCCCGGCTGCGGGATGAAAAGGGCATGACCATCTTCCTGGTGGAGCAGAATGCCAACCAGGCGCTGAAGCTGGCGGACCGGGGCTACGTGCTGGAAAACGGCCGAGTGGTGCTGGCCGACCGCGGTCCGGCCCTGCTGAGCAACGAGCAGGTTCGCCGCGCCTATTTGGGCGGATGATGCCAAGGCCGCCCGGATTGGGTAAACTGCCCTAAATTCATGCGAGGAGTGATACATGGAGCAGTTTGCCCATATTTCGGTGGCCGAGGCCGAGGCCATGCTGGCCGAGGGCCGTGCCCGGCTGGTGGATATCCGCGACCCCCAGTCCTTTGCCCTGGCCCATGCCGAGGGTGCCTTTCATCTCACCAACGACAGCCTGGTGCAGTTCACCAATGAGGCCGACTTCGACACCCCGGTGATCGTGATGTGCTATCACGGCATCAGCAGCCAGGGCGCCGCCCAGTACCTGATCCACCAGGGGTTCGAGGAAGTCTACAGCCTGGACGGTGGCTTCGAGGCTTGGCGTCGTACCCAGGCCGTGGTCGGGGCCTGATGAGACTGCTGTTGGTGCTCAAGGATCCACGCCGGGCCCAGGCTTTCGTGGATTACCTGGCCGATATCGGACTCAAATGCGAGTTAACGCTGGATGATGATCAGAATGTCAGCATCTGGCTGGTCAACGAATCCCGCTACCAGGAAGCCCAGCAGGAAGTGAAACGCTTCCTGGCGGAACCGCTGCATCCCCGCTATCAGGATGCCTCCTGGCGCCAGGGCGACACCCATGTCCGCTTTACCCATGGCCGCCAGGAGCCGGGCTGGCTGAGCGACCTGCTGCGTCAGACCGGCCCGGTGAACATGCTGGTGCTGGTGGGGTGCCTGTTGGTGTATGGCCTGAGCTGGCTGGGGCTACCGATGTTCGGGCTGTTGTCCTTCCCGGCCCGCTGGGAACAGTTGCTGGGGCTGGAGTTCTGGCGCGCCTTTACCCCGGCGCTGCTGCATTTTTCGCTGATGCACCTGGTGTTCAACCTGTTCTGGTGGTGGTATCTCGGAGGGATGGTAGAGCGGCGCCTGGGCCATGGCAAACTGCTGCTGCTGCTGCTGCTGGCCGCGGTACTGCCCAACCTGATGCAGTTCTGGGCCAGCGGGCCCCGCTTCGGCGGCCTGTCGGGGGTGGTCTACGCCCTGTTGGCCTATGTCTGGCTCAGCGGGCGGATCAATCCCTCCAGGGGCATCGGCCTGCCGGACGGCATGGCGGTGTTCATGGTGGTGTGGCTGGTGCTGGGCTTTGCCGATTTGCTGGGTACGCCGGTCGCGAATATGGCGCACCTGGGCGGCTTGCTGATCGGATTGTTGCAGGCCTGGCTGGATAATAGATCCAGACCTTCTCGTCACTGATACAGGAAGTTGGTAAACAGCAGGCGGCGGATGGGGGCCTGGCCGGTTTCCTTCAACAACAGATCGTTCAGCCGCCGCTGGCCTTCGCTCGCCAGCTCGGTACGGGCGGTCAGGGAGCGGATTTCCTGCTGGTTTTTTTCCGCCAGCAGATTGTTGATGGCATCGCGCAGCAGCGGCATATGCTGCTCCACCAGCGGCATCTGATCGGCCCGCTCCAGCATCAGTTCGATGGACACGCGGATATAGCCGAGGGTTTGCCCGGAATTCTGGTAGTTGGTAATAATGTCCGGCGTCATGGTGTAGTATAAGGGCCCGTCGGGAGCCGGTGATGCTTCTTGTGCGTGGACCTGGCCCGTCGCGGCCAGTAGCATGCACAGAGCAACAATGCGCAGCATAAACAATGTCTCCAAGGGTATTATCAGGGGCGCATTGTTTAAACAAATACCGACCCGGTCAAGTAAATACGTGATTTTTAAAGTAACTGAGTCGTGCCTTTTTATGTGTATCCGCTATTTCAGGAATAACCCGTGACGCCATCTGCCGATCATCTCTGGCACTGGACGGCGGCGCTGCCGTTGCGGCGGCCCGCCCTGTGCGACTGGCTGCGGGATCCCGGCTCCCTCACCGAGCGTTTGCGCCGGCATTGCCGGCAGTTCCGGGTGGCCGTGCTGGCCCGCGAAGCCAGGCTGTCCCTGACCCCGGCGCAAAGGGCCCTGCTGGATGCCGAACAGGCCTATTGCCGGGAGGTGCTGTTGTTGTGTGACGGCCGGCCCTGGGTCTATGCCAGTTCGCTGTATTCGCCGACCACCCGGGCGGCCATACCGGAGCTGGCCGAGCTCGGGCAGCGCGCCTTGGGTGAATTGCTGTTCGATGCCCCGGATCTGCGCCGCTCCACCTTCGAGTATGCCGAACTGGCGCAGGCCGATTACGACCCGCTCGCGGTGCGACTCGGCCTGGCCGAGCCGGCTGCCGGCCCTCTGTGGGGACGGCGTTCCACCCTGGCCACCGGCCGGGCTCGGGTGCTGGTGACCGAGCTGTTTCTGCCCGCCGTGCCCGCTTATCTGGAGCCCGTAGCATGACTACCCTGACTTCGCCTTCCCGCCCCCGCTGGCGCGCCTATATGGCACTGGCCCGGCTGGACAAGCCCATCGGCAGCCTGCTGCTGCTGTGGCCGACCCTGTGGGCGATATGGATCGCCGCCGAAGGCCGGCCCTCGCTATGGGTGTTGCTGGTGTTCGTCGCCGGGGTGTTTGCCATGCGCTCCGCCGGCTGCGTGATCAACGATTATGCGGACCGTCATATCGACGGCCATGTCAAGCGAACCCAGGCCCGGCCACTGCCTGCCGGCGAGCTGACCGAACGCCAGGCCCTGGGATTTTTTACGCTGCTGGTGGGCATTTCCTTCCTGCTGGTGCTGACCACCAACGCCCTGACCGTTCAGCTGGCCTTCGCCGGGCTGGGCTGGGCGGCGCTTTATCCCTTTATGAAGCGCTACACCCATCTGCCCCAACTGTTCCTGGGCATTGCTTTCTCCTGGGCCATTCCCATGGCCTTCGCCGCCCAGGCAAACAGCCTGCCGATGGGGCTCTGGTTGCTGTTTGCCGCCAACCTGGCCTGGACCGTGGCCTACGACACCATGTATGCCATGGTGGACAGGGACGACGATCTCAGGATAGGAGTCAAGTCCACCGCCATCCTGTTCGGCCGGCGCGACAAACTGATGGTCGGCCTGCTGCAACTGGTGACCCTGTTGCTGCTGGCGGCGACGGGTCTGACGTTCGCCCTGGCCGCGCCCTTTTACTGGGGGCTGCTGGCCGCTGCCGCGCTGTTCGTGTACCAGCAGCGGCTGATCCGGTACCGGGAGCGGACAGCCTGCTTCCAGGCCTTCCTCAACAACAACTATGCGGGCATGGCGGTGTTCGCCGGCCTGGTGCTGGCGCTGCTGTAACTGTATCGCCGCCGTTGGTCACAAAAGAGGGGAAGGTGCGACGCCGTGATTTATTGTGCTTGCCCTGCCGGATTTACTGGATATACTGACAGTTGACTGTATAAAAAGACAGGTTTCCCATGAAAGCGCTAACCCTCCGCCAGTCTCAGGTGCTGGAAATCATCAAGGAGCATATCCAGCAGACCGGTATGCCGCCCACCCGTGCCGAAATTGCCCAGTCCCTGGGGTTCAAGTCCGCCAACGCCGCCGAGGAGCACCTCAAGGCCCTGGCCAAGAAGGGAGTGATCGAGATGATGCCCGGCACCTCCCGCGGCATCCGCCTGGCCCAGGAGGAAGAGCCGGAGGCAGAACAGGGCCTGCCGCTGATCGGGCGGGTGGCCGCCGGCGAGCCCATCCTGGCCCAGCAGCACATAGAAAGCCATTACCGGCTGGATCCGGCCCTGTTCCATCCGCCGGCTGACTTCCTGCTGCGGGTCAAGGGCATGAGCATGAAGAACATCGGTATCATGGACGGCGACCTGCTGGCGGTGCACAAGACCCAGGAGGCCCGCAACGGCCAGGTAGTGGTGGCGCGGCTCGATGATGAGGTCACGGTCAAACGCTTCCAGCGCCAGGGCAATAAGGTCAGCCTGCTGCCGGAGAACGAAGAACTGTCCCCCATCGAGGTTGACCTGCGCAGTCAGGAACTGACCATCGAGGGCCTGGCGGTGGGAGTTATCCGCAACAGCGATTTTTAAACTGCTTGTTTTCCGGGGAGTGGGGGCCAAGGGTGCGCTTCCTGCTTCCTGCTTCCTGCTTCCTGCTTCCTGCTTCCTGCTTCCTGCTTCCTGCTTCCTGCTTCCTGCTTCCTGCTTCCTGCTTCCTGCTTCCTGCTTCCTGCTTCCTGCTTCCTGCTTCCTGCTTCCTGCTCCCATTTTCTTTTTTCATTTTTTTACTTTTTCATAATCAATGCTTTACTTAGTGTGTGCCGGACCGATGGATGCGGTGGTTCGGTAAGCACTGACTCTCGTTCGAGTGCGCCAAAATAAAGGACTAAAACTTTTGGGGGTGCGTGTGAAGCCGATTGTTCTGCTGCTGTCGCTAGTGGCATCACTGCCCGTGTGGGCGCAAAGCCGTTTCAATATGACCCAGGGGGTCACCGATATCAGCCAGAAGGTGTATGGCCTGCACATGACCATACTCATCATCTGCGCGTTGATTGGCCTGGTGGTATTCGGGGTCATGTTCTGGGCCCTGCTCCATCACCGCAAGTCCAAGGGCGCCAAGGCCGCTCAGTTCCACGAAAGCACCAAGGTGGAAATTCTCTGGACCATCATCCCCTTCCTGATCCTGGTGGGCATGGCCATTCCCGCCACCCGCACCCTGATCGCCATGGAGGATGCCAGCCAGTCGGATCTGACGGTGCAGGTCACCGCCTCCCAGTGGAAGTGGCACTACCGCTATTTCGACGAGGACGTCGAATTCTTCAGTTTGCTGGCGACCCTGCCCCAGGAAATCGACGGTAGCCTGCGCAAGCGCGATAACTACCTGCTGGAAGTGGACCGGCCCCTGGTGCTGCCCACGGATCGCAAGGTGCGCTTCCTGATCACCGCCGACGATGTCATCCATTCCTGGTGGGTGCCGGCCTTCGCGGTCAAGAAAGACGCCATTCCCGGCTTTATCAACGAGGCCTGGACCCGCATCAACCAGCCTGGCCTCTACCGCGGTCAATGTGCCGAGCTGTGCGGCAAGGATCATGCCTTTATGCCGATAGTGGTGGATGCCCGCTCTCCCGAGGAGTTCGAAGGCTGGCTGACCCGGGTGAAGGCGGAACAGGCCGAAGCCCGGGCCGCCGAGCAGGAGCTGCTGGCCATGGACATGGGCCTGGAGGAGATGATGCGCCTGGGTGAACAGGTGTATCAGCGCCACTGCGCCGCCTGTCATATGGCCAATGGCGAAGGCATT
This sequence comes from Zobellella sp. DQSA1, assembly GCF_041950555.1. Taxonomy (GTDB): domain Bacteria; phylum Pseudomonadota; class Gammaproteobacteria; order Enterobacterales; family Aeromonadaceae; genus Oceanimonas. The sequence continues at coordinate 3,874,373 of NZ_CP169531.1, read as the reverse complement.
CCCGGTGCCTTTCCCGCGCTCAGGGGCAGCGACATGATGCTGAACGACAGGGCCGCCCATATCGACATCGTGCTCCACGGCAAGGCGGGCACCGCCATGCAGAGTTTCGACCGGCAACTGGCGCTGAAGGAGCTGGCTGCCGTGATCACCTATGAGCGCAACGCCTGGGGCAACGACACCGGAGATCTGGTGCAGCCCCGGGACATCCATGAAGCCAGGCAGGGACAATAGGGGGCAGGGATGACGCAGTTAGATCGGACACAGACCGCAGACGGCCAGTTGGGTGTGGCGGACGAGCACCACCACCATGGCCCGGCCAAGGGCATCATGCGCTGGCTGTTGACCACCAATCACAAGGATATCGGCAGCCTCTACCTGCTGTTCAGCCTGGCCATGTTCCTGCTGGGCGGCAGCATGGCCATGGTGATTCGTGCCGAGCTGTTCCAGCCCGGCATGCAACTGGTGGAGCCCAATTTCTTCAACCAGATGACCACCATGCATGGCCTCATCATGGTATTCGGTGCCGTCATGCCCGCCTTCGTGGGCCTGGCCAACTGGATGATCCCCATGATGATCGGCGCCCCCGATATGGCGCTGCCGCGCATGAACAACTGGAGCTTCTGGATACTGCCCTTCGCCTTCCTGCTGATGTTGAGCTCCCTGTTTATGCCCGGCGGCGGCCCCAACTTCGGCTGGACCTTCTATGCGCCCCTGTCCACCACCTATGCGCCGGACAGTACCGCCCTGTTCGTGTTCGCCATCCATATCATGGGCATCAGCTCCATCATGGGGGCGATCAATGTCATCGTTACCATCTGGAACCTGCGGGCGCCGGGCATGACCTGGATGAAACTGCCCCTGTTCTGCTGGACCTGGCTTATCACCGCCTTCCTGCTGATCGCGGTGATGCCGGTGCTGGCGGGGGCGGTGACCATGGTGCTCACCGACAAGTACTTCGGCACCAGTTTCTTCGATGCGGCCGGCGGCGGCGATCCCGTGTTGTTCCAGCACATCTTCTGGTTCTTCGGCCACCCCGAGGTATATATCATGATCTTGCCGAGCTTCGGCATCATCTCGGCCATCATCCCCACCTTCAGCCGCAAGCAACTGTTCGGCTACGCCTCCATGGTGTACGCCACCGCTTCCATCGCCGGCCTGAGCTTCCTGGTATGGGCCCACCACATGTTTACCGTGGGTATGCCGGTGGCGGCGGAGCTGTTCTTCATGTACTGCACCATGCTGATCTCGGTGCCCACCGGGGTTAAGGTGTTCAACTGGGTGGCCACCATGTGGCGGGGCTCCATCAGCTTCGAGGTGCCCATGCTGTTCGCCCTGGCCTTTATCGTGCTGTTCACCATCGGTGGCTTCAGCGGCCTGATGCTGGCCATCACCCCGGCCGACTTCCAGTACCACGACACCTACTTCGTGGTGGCCCATTTTCACTACGTGCTGGTGTCCGGCGCCATCTTCTCCATCATGGCGGCGGCCTATTACTGGATGCCCAAGTGGACCGGCCACATGTTCGACGAGCGGCTGGCCAAATGGCATTTCTGGTGTTCGGTGATTTCGGTGAACATCCTCTTCTTCCCCATGCATTTCCTGGGGCTGGCCGGTATGCCCCGGCGCATTCCCGACTACGCGCTGCAGTTTGCCGACATCAACGCCCTGGTCAGTATCGGCGGCTTCGCCTTTGGCCTGTCCCAGCTTATCTTCGTGGCGGTGCTGGTGAAGTGCATCCGGGGCGGGGAAAAGGCGGCGGCCTGCCCCTGGGAAGGGGCCCACGGCCTGGAGTGGACAGTGCCCTCGCCGGCGCCCTACCACACCTTCAGCACGCCCCCGGAGGTGGAAGGCAATGGATCACGGTAACAAGGCACTCAAGCTCGGCCTGGTGGCGGTGGGGATGTTCGGCTTCGGCTTCGCCCTGGTGCCCCTGTACGACGTGTTTTGCGATATCACCGGGCTGAACGGCAAGACCGCCACCAGCGCGGCGGCGTCATCGCAGAGTCTGGATGAGAATCGGTTGATCACCGTGGAATTCGTGACCTACAAGTCCAAGGGACTCAGCGGCGACTTCGAACCCTCGGTGCGCCGGCTGCAGGTGCATCCGGGCGAGATGCATCAGGTGGACTTCACCGTGACCAGCCTTGCGGCGGAGGACCGGGTGCTGCGGGCCATTCCCTCGGTTTCGCCGGGCGTGGCGGCGGGCTACCTGCGCAAGACCGAGTGTTTCTGTTTTCGGGAGCAGCCCCTGGCGGCGCGGGAGCAGGCGGTGATGCCGATGCGCTTCTACGTGGATGAGGCTCTGCCCGGCCATATCGAGGTGTTCACCCTGTCCTATACCCTTTACGACATCAGCGAACAGGTTGCCACGCGCAGCTGAGCTAGGAGGCAGTCATGGCGGTCAAGACCCAGAGTTATTATGTTCCGGCCCAAAGCCCCTGGCCCATAGTGGGAGCCATTGGCCTGTTTCTGCTGGCGTCGGGGGCCGGCATGTGGGCGGCGGGCATCGCCGGTATCTGGGGGCCGGTGGTGTTCGCCGCCGGTACCCTGGTGATGACCTTTATGCTGTTCGGCTGGTTCGGCAACGTGATCGATGAATCCCACTCGGGCCTGTACAGCGAGCAGATGGACAGATCCTTCCGCCAGGGCATGAGCTGGTTCATCTTTTCGGAGGTGATGTTCTTCGGCGCCTTCTTCGGTGCCCTGTTCTACACCCGGGTGCTGGCGGTGCCCTGGCTGGGCGGGGCCGGCAACAACGCCATGACCCACGAGGTACTGTGGCCCGAGTTCAACCCGGTCTGGCCCCTGCTGCTGACCCCGGGCGGCATCGAGACCACCGCCATGGGCTGGTTCGGCCTGCCGCTGATCAACACCATCATACTGTTGACGTCCTCGGTGACGGCGCACTTTGCCCATCTGGCGCTGTTGCAGGAACAACGGGCCCGGCTGAAGCAGTGGCTGGGCGGGACCGTGCTGCTGGGGGTGCTGTTCCTGGGGCTGCAGGCCTGGGAATATGTGCATGCCTACCGGGATCTGGACCTGCGGCTGGACTCCGGCATCTACGGCAATACTTTCTTCCTGCTCACCGGTTTCCACGGTGCCCACGTCACCCTGGGTACCCTGATGTTGTTCATCATGTGGCTCAGGGTCAACAAGGGACATTTTACCCCGGCTCAGCATTTCGGCTTTCAGGCCAGCAGCTGGTACTGGCATTTCGTGGATGTGGTCTGGCTCTGTCTGTTCGTCTTTGTCTATATTTTGTAGTGGGCTTCGTTTGGTGCTCTATCCCGGGGTGGGATGGGGCACCAGCAGCCCGCTGGCCATGGCGGCGATCAACAGCAGCAGTATGATGACGGCAAACAGCAAGCGACGGCCGATGTAGCGGGCCATCAGTGCCGGATCCCGGTTGCCGAGCATGGCCCTGAGGCCCAGCAGCAGGTTGCCTATCACCATCAATAACAACAAGACAATCAGTAGTTTGAACAGCATGTATCGCTTCCTGGAGAGACTAGGTCTTGAGTATAGGAAAAAGTTGGGGACTATTGGCGCTGACTCTGCTGATGACCACGCTGATGGTCACCATGGGCATCTGGCAGCTGTCCCGGGCCGATGACAAGCGCCAGCTGCTGCAGGAATGGCAGCAGCGACGCGACATTGTTCTGGATCTGGATGAAGCCCTGGCTATCGGCTCTCCCTTCGGTTATCGCCTGGATGTTGGGGGCGTTTATCTGGCCGGCGGTGATCTCTTCCTTGACAGCCAGATCCAGGATGGTCGGGTCGGCTACCGGCTGATCCGACCATTACAGACCCCCTACGGTCTGTTGGCGGTGGATACCGGCTGGTGGCCGGCCGATGCGGATCGGCGCCGGCTGCCGGTGGTGACGTTGCCGGAAGGTACGGTGCAGTTGAGCGGGGTCCTGATCCGGCCTTATCGACCGCCTCTGTCCCTGGGTGGTGCCCCGGATCCCCAGGCGCGACGCATCAATGGGCTGGATCCCGGGCTGTTGCAGTCCCGCTGGGGCCAGCGGGCACTGCCTTTCGTGTTGCGGCTGGAAGAGGGGGCCGAATGGCAACCGGTGGTGATGGGGCCGGAGCGCCATCTGGGGTATGCGGTACAGTGGTTCGCCATGGCCCTGGCGGTGTGGGTGGCGGCATTGGTATTTTATCGGAGGCGGCATGAAGCATAAACCGGTGTTGGCATTGGTGGGGGTGTTCCTGCTGCCGGTGGCCCTGGCCTGGCTCACCCTGCAGCAGGGCTGGTTTACGCCCGGGGTCAAGGGACAGGGGGAATGGGTGGAGGGGCGGATAGAGGGGGCCCGACAGTGGCGGCTGGTGCTGCCGCTGGCCCCGGAGTGCGGTCACTGCGCCGATGCGGGCCCCCTGCTGCACAACGTCGACCTCGCCCTGGGCCGGGACGAGGAGCGGGTGGCGGTGGTACAGGTGCCGGCCGGGCCCGGGCTGGAGGCCGGCTTTGTCTATATCGCGGATCCGCCCGGCCAACTCGTCATGCGCTATGCTCTGAGCGGCGACGAACAGCAGGACCGGCTGACCGGCAAGGCTCTGCTCGGCGATCTGCGTCGCCTGCTCAAGTTTTCCCGGGCCGGATAGGAGGTATCGTGCGTCAACTTTGCCTGTTTGCCTTTGCCCTGACCCTGGTGGTGGTGGTGCTGGGCGCTTACACCCGCCTCACTGACGCCGGCCTGGGTTGTCCCGACTGGCCCGGCTGCTACGGTTTCCACACCGTTCCCAAGTCCGAACAGGCCCAGCGGTTGGCGGCAGAACGTTTCCCCGACAGCCCGCTGGAACTGGTCAAGGCGCGCAACGAAATGGTGCACCGCTACGCGGCGGGCCTGCTGGGCGTCACCATACTGCTGATGGCACTGTGGTCGCTCAGGGTGGTGCACCGGGCCTACCGGCTTCCCGCCTGGCTGTTGCTGGCGCTGGTGACGGGGCAGGCGACCCTGGGCATGCTGACGGTAACCCTCAACCTGCTGCCCTTCGTGGTGATGGGGCACCTGCTGGGTGGCTTTACCATACTGGCGCTGCTGTTTTTGGCGGTCTGCCAGGGGCGGCGACCGGTGGCCGAACCACCCCGGGTCGCCGGCCTGGGCGGCTGGTACCTGGCGGGGCTGGGGGCCCTGGTGCTGCAGATTGCTCTGGGCGGCTGGACCGCGGCCAATTATGCTGCCCTGGCCTGTCTGGAACTGCCGGTCTGTCAGGGCGACTGGTTGACCCAGTGGCAGTGGAGCGCCTTCCATCCCCACGGGGTGCCTGCCGAGACCTACCAATACGGGGTGCTCAGTCAGGAGGAGCGGATCACCATCCATGCCGCCCATCGGCTGTGGGCCCTGGTAACCGCGCTGCTGCTGTTGGCGCTGGCCTGGCGGCTGTGGCGCCAGGCGGCCCTGCGGCCCTGGGGCGCAGGGCTGGCGCTGGGGGTTGGAGTCCAATTGGCACTGGGTGTGGCCAACGTGGTGTTGCACCTGCCGCTGGCGGTGGCGGTGGCCCACAATGCCGGCGCGGCGGTACTGCTGCTGATTTTAACGGGAACGGGTGAACGCCTCTGGCGTTACAGGGAGGAATCATGGCACGAAGCGCATTATTGCCCAGAAGCTGGGAACTGACCTGGCGGGATTACTTCGCCCTCACCAAGCCCAAGGTGGTGGCGTTGATCCTGTTGACGGCCGTGGTGGGGATGTTTCTTACCGATAGTTTGCCGAGCCCACTGGTGGCGGTGGCGGCCACCCTGGGGATAGGGCTGATGGCGGGCGGGGCGGCGGCCATCAACCACGTACTGGACCGGCGCATCGACATCAAGATGGCTCGTACCTACCACCGGCCGGTGGCCCAGGGACGGGTGCAGACCCTGCCGGCACTGGTTTTTGCCTTTGCCCTGTCGGCGGCGGGGCTGGCGGTGCTGTTGTTATGGGTCAACGCCCTGACCGCTTGGCTGACGCTGGCTTCCCTGCTTGGCTATGCGGTGGTGTATACCGTCTGGCTGAAGCGGGCCACGCCCCAGAATATCGTCATCGGGGGCCTGGCCGGAGCCATGCCGCCCTTGCTGGGCTGGACCGCGGTGACCGGAGACTTCCACGGCCACGCCCTGCTGCTGGTGATGATTATCTTCACCTGGACCCCACCCCACTTCTGGGCGTTGGCCATCCACCGGCGGGATGACTACGCCAAGGCCGACATTCCGATGCTGCCGGTGACCCACGGTATCGAGTTCACCAAGACCTGTGTGCTGCTCTATACCCTGCTGCTCACCCTGGTGTGCCTGCTGCCCTGGGTGGTGGGCATGTCGGGCCCGCTCTACCTGCTGGGAGCGCTAGCGCTCAACCTGCGTTTTATCCAGTGGGCCTGGCGGCTGAAATTTAGACCTGAGCCGCAAACCGCACTACAATGTTTCCGCTTTTCAATCAGCCACCTGATGTGGCTGTTCGTGCTGATACTGGCGGATCACTGGATAAACTATGGCTAATACGAGCAAGCTGATATGGATAGTGGCGGTTACCTTACTGATAGCGGGTACCCTGAGCGGCATTGCCTGGTATAACAACAGGGAAAACAGCCTGACCGAGGCGGTGGTGGTCTACCCTGAACCCAGGCCGCTCAAGGATATCGCCCTGCTCGATGCCGACGGCCGGCCCTTTACCGAACAGCAGTTTGCCGGCCGCTGGAGCCTGGTATTCGTCGGCTATACCTTCTGCCCCGATATCTGCCCCACTACCCTGGCGGATCTGGCGCGCATCTATCCCGAGTTGCAGCAACTGAACGAGCCGGTGCAGGTGGTGTTCGTGTCGGTGGATCCCGTGCGGGATACCCCCGAACGGCTCAAGGCCTACACCGCCTACTTCAACCCCGACTTCGTGGCGGTAACCGCCGACCACGAGTGGCTGATGCCGGCGGTACAGCAACTGGGACTGATCTACGGTGTCTACGAACGGGAAGAGCGAGACTACCTGGTGGATCACTCCGCTTCCATCTCCCTGGTCAACCCCAGGGGGCAGCTGCATGCCTCCTTCCGTCCCAGCTTTGACGAACAGACTCAGATGCCGCTGGTTGATGGCACCGAACTGGTCCGTGATCTGTCCCGTATCGTCAGGCAATGGGGTGGTTAGGTATAATGCCTTCCGGTTGAGAGGGGCAGGACTACCCGGGACCGCCACCGAATGACATGGCGCGGCTATCCGCCCCCTTTATTTTTTGCAAGAGTGATTCATGTCTTCCTTCCTTAACGGGGCCAGGCACCGGCAGGTGTTCGCCCTGGCCTTGCCCATGGTGCTGTCCAATATTACCGTGCCTCTGCTCGGTCTGGTGGACACCATCGTCATTGGCCACCTGGAGCAGGCCTACTACCTGGGCGGGGTGGCGGTGGGCGCCACCATCATCAGCCTGATCTTCTGGCTACTGGGCTTCTTGCGCATGTCGACCACCGGATTAACGGCCCAGGCCTTCGGCGCCGGCGATGGCGAGCGGCTGCTTCAGGTGCTGGCGCGGGCCCTGGTGCTGGCCTGGAGCCTGGCGCTGCTGATCCTGCTGCTGCAATGGCCCCTGATGGAGCTGGCCTTCTGGCTGGCCGGCGGCAGTGCCGAGGTGCAGCACTATGGCCGTGAATATGTCGGCGTGCGCATCTGGAGCGCGCCAGCGGCCTTGACCAACCTGGTGCTGTTGGGCTGGCTGCTGGGCAACCAGAACGCCCGGGCCCCCATGTGGCTGCTGATCCTGGGCAACAGCGTCAATATCTTGCTGGATATCTGGTTCGTGCTGGGGCTGGGCTGGCAGGTGAAGGGGGCGGCGGCGGCCTCGGTGCTGGCCGACTACCTGGCCATGGGGCTGGGGGCCTGGCTGGTTTGGCGTACCTTGCGGGCGCGAGGGGCCCGGCCCGCCGCCGGTTTTTGGCGACGGTGCCTGAACCGCGGGGCCTTCAGCCGCCTGCTGGGGTTGAACCGGGACATATTTATCCGCGCCCTCTGCCTGCAATTGACCTTTGCCTTTATGACCTTCCAGGGAGCTCGCCTGGGCGATGGAGTGGTGGCGGCCAATGCCGTGCTGATGAATTTCCTGATGTTCATCTCCTACGGCCTCGACGGTTTCGCCTACGCGGTGGAGGCCATGGTGGGCAAGGCGGTGGGGGAGCGCAACCGGGCGCGATTCCGCCAGGCCTGCGCCCTCAACCTGTTCTGGGGCGCCCTGGTGGCGGTGTTGTTCACCCTGGTATTTGCCCTGGCCGGCGAGTATTTAATCGGCCTGATCACCAGTCTCCCGGAGGTGCGGGCTCAGGCTGCCCTCTACTTGCCCTGGCTGGTGCTGATGCCGCTGGCTGCCTGCTGGTGCTTTATCCTCGATGGCATCTTTATCGGTACCACCCGCGGACGGGAAATGCGTGACATGATGCTGCTGTCGACCTGCGGGGTATTTTTTCCGGTATGGTGGCTGGCCCGGGGGCTGGACAACCACGCGCTCTGGCTGGCGATGTGGTGCTTTATGCTGGCTCGTGGGCTGACCCTGGGCTGGGCCTGGTGGCGGCTCGATCGGCGGCAGGGCTTTGTCGGTGTTGACGAATGCATGGGAGAAACAAAACATGTTTGAGATTGCGCTCTATGAGCCGGAAATTGCCCCCAATACCGGTAACATCATGCGTCTGGTGCGAAATAATGGCTGTGCCCTGCACCTTATCGAGCCGCTCGGCTTCGACCTGGAAGAAAAGAAGCTGCGTCGGGCCGGGCTCGATTACGCGGATTTCGGTCGGGTCCGGCTGCATCGCAGTTATGCCGATTTTCAGCAGGCTATGGCCGGGCGGCGTCTCTTCGCCTGTACCACCAAGGGCAGCCGCCATTACCATGAACCAGCCTATCAGCCCGGAGATGTGCTGCTGTTCGGGCCTGAAACTCGCGGGTTGCCGGCATCGGTGCTGGACGCGGTATCACCCGAGAATCGTATTCGGATTCCCATGCAGCCCGACAGCCGCAGCCTGAACCTGTCCAATGCGGTTGCGGTCATCAGCTACGAGGCCTGGCGCCAGCAGGGCTTTGCCGGTGCGCTATAAACCACTTAGATGGTCTGGTTATTAAGGCATAACCACGAAATCCCATTGATTATTTACTGAGCTCCCGATCTCTGTTCTACAATAGTGAAGCGATTTTTCAGGCAGAAGGAGACGGAGATGTTGGCAAGGCAATGTAGCTATACCCTACAGGGCACAGAACCACTTCATGCCCATATAGTGGTCAATCCGACCGGCTTGCTGGAAGTTGATATTGTTGAAAAAAATCAGCATTTTACCAGTGATTTTGAGCACGTTTACTTTAAGCGGGGCGAAGAATGCATGCAGCTGGTCTGTGAGCAGAGCGAAGACGCCCCGGAGCAGCAGGTCAGCCTCAGCTTGCAGCGGCGAGATGCATTTGAGTTATATCAGATGATCGATGACGCCAAGGAGGAACTGGAATGCCTGCTGTGTGATTTATAGCAGCAACAAGCGCCACCACAAAGCACCGAGCACCTATCTTATCTCATGGCCCTGCGCAAGCGCGGGGCCTTCTGTATGCGGTGAGGACCGGTGTTGGGGTCACATTCACCGGGCCGCGAGGGTATACTAAACCAAATACCATTATCCGGCCGAGTCATGAACCAACCCGCATCCTATTCCCGCCTGGTGACCACGGCGGCCATTGCCGCCGCCGTGGTGGCCGGCTTCATGATACTGGCCAAGTTGCTGGCCTGGTTTTACACCGGTTCGGCCAGCATGCTGGCGTCCCTGACCGACTCCCTGCTGGATATCAGCGCCTCATTGATCAACCTGATGGCCATTCGCTATGCGCTGGTGCCTCCGGATCAGGATCATAGATTCGGTCACGGCAAGGCGGAATCCCTGGCGGGGCTGGCGCAGTCGGCCTTTATCTGTGGCTCGGCGATTTTTCTTGTCATCAACGGTATTTCCCGGCTGCTGAACGCTCAGGAGGTGACCCATGCCGCCATGGGGATTTGGGTCATGCTGTTTTCCCTGGCGCTGACCATAGGCCTGGTACTGTTTCAGGGCTATGTGATCAAGCGGACCCATTCGGTGGCGATTCGTGCCGATCAATTGCACTATCGCTCGGATATTCTGCTGAATGTCGGGGTACTGCTGGCCATCGCCATGGCCTGGTACGGCTGGCACTGGGCCGACGGCATTTTTGCCGTGCTGATCGGTGGCTATATCTTCAAAGGTGCGTTGAAAATCGGTTACGATTCGGTGCAGATGCTGCTCGACAGACAGTTGCCGGAAGAAGAGCAAAAGCGCATTATTGATACCTGTTTGGCGGTGGAGGAAGTTCGTGGGCTGCATGAGCTACGCACCCGGCAGTCGGGCCAGACCCGGTTCATCCAGTTGCACCTGGAACTGGACGATCAATTACCCCTGGTCCGGGCCCATCGCATCGCCGACAGAGCAGAACGGGAACTGCACGCATTATTTCCCGACACCGACGTCATTATTCATATGGACCCCATTTCGGTCGTGCCCCGTGAGGCCCATTCTCAGGATATGAGTGAACATCAATTTATAGAAAACAAGGTCTAACCCATGGAAGACGGCATTCAATCCAGAACCTGGTTGCGTATCCGCGAAGAAGCCCAGCGGATGATTGTGGAAGAGCCGATGCTCGGCAGCTTTTTCTACTCCACCATTCTCAATCACGACACCCTGAAGTGCGCCCTGAGTTTCATCCTGGCCAACAAGCTGGAAAGTTCGGTGATGCCGGCGATCAGCCTGCGTGAGGTCATCGAGGTGGCGCTGGACGAAGAGCCGGCCATTCTGGACATGGTGGCCATGGATATCTGTGCCGTGCAGGAGCGGGATCCGGCAGTGGCGCTGTTTTCCACCCCCTTGCTTTACCTGAAGGGCTTTCATGCCCTGCAGGGCTACCGTATCTCCAACTGGCTGTGGCGCCACGGCCGCCGCTCCCTGGCCACCTACCTGCAAAACCAGATATCGGTGGTGTTCGGGGTGGATGTGCATCCGGCGGCCCGCATCGGCAAGGGCATCATGTTCGACCATGCCACCGGCATCGTGGTGGGAGAAACGGCGGTGATCGAGGACGATGTATCCATACTGCAGAATGTGACCCTGGGCGGCACCGGCAAGGAAGGAGGCGATCGCCATCCCAAGATACGGGAAGGGGTGATGATCGGTGCCGGGGCCAAAATCCTGGGGAACATCGAAGTGGGCGAAGGTGCCAAAATCGGTTCCGGTAGCGTGGTACTGGAGCCGGTGCCGCCGCATACCACCGTTGCCGGCGTGCCGGCCAGGGTGGTGGGGCGTCCCGGCTCGGACAAGCCGTCGCTGGATATGAGCCAGAATATCTGAGACTTTTGTTGACGTGCGTGGCATAAATTCACTGCAAATGGCGGCCTTGTGCCCGGGGTCGCTTGTTGTCTTGGGTTGGCCGGGGTATCCTCGAGCGCTGAGGGGCCTGCGGGCCGAATAACATTGATTAGGGGTTAGTGCATGTCTTTTGATGTATTGGAAAAACTGGAAGCCAAAATCCAGGCGGCGGTAGACACCATTTCCCTGCTGCAGATGGAAGTGGACGAGCTGAAAGAGCAGAATGGCCAACTGGGTGAAGAAAATCAGCAACTGAAACAGCAACACGATGCCTGGCAGGAACGGTTGCGGGTGCTGCTTGGAAAAATCGATCAGGTAGAAGAAAGCGCCTGAGTTATAACGCCGGCACCGCCGGCGTTATGTTTTATACCAGGGGGCGGCGTCGGTAGAACAACAGGCCGGGCATCGCCAACCCTATGGCCAGTCCGGCCACGATAAACATCGCCTTGATAAAGTTGGCTACCAGGCTGCCCCAGAGCTCGGGGGTATAGCCCTGCTGGCTGATTTCGACCAGGGCGACCATCGCCTTGTAGGCGTAGACCCCGGGAATCATGGGGATGACCGCCGCCACCGTAAATACCTTGGGATGAGCCAGAAAACGGCGTGCCCAGTAGGCCCCGAGCATCCCCACCAGGGTTGCGGCCGCGAAGGTCGCCCATTCAATCGGCGTGCCGGCCGTCAGCAGCAGATAACGGCTGCCGTGACCCAGTGCGCCCCCCAGCGCGCAATACTTCAGGGCCTTGGGCGGGACATTGAACAGCAGGGCAAAGCCCAGTGCCGGCACGGTGGCAAACAGCATGTCATCAAGCAATCCGGTCAAGAGCACCATCACCACCCCCGTACGCCGAGCAGGTTCATCGCCGAGACAATGCCGATGCTGGTGGCCATCGTCAGCAGGGTGGCCATGGTCCAGCGCGCCAGCCCGGTATTGATATAGCCTTTGACCATGTCGGCGGCGGCATTGATCAGCGGAAAGCCGGGTACCAGCATCAGCACCGAAGAGGGAACGGCCAGGAAGGGCTGGGCTCCCCACTGGTGCAGCAGTCCCTGACTGGAGATCAAAGTGGTAACAAAGGCGGTGCCGGCAAAGTTCAGCAACGGATTGAAGTGGCGCAAGGCCAGTTCTTGGCGTACCCAGATGCCGCAGGATGAAGCGGCAAGGGTCAGGGCGAACACCGGCCAGTCGGCGCCGGCCAGCCGGGCGAAAGATGCACAGGACAGGCCGACCATCAGGATCACCAGGGGGCGAGGGTAGCGCAGCGGCTTGAGGCGTCCGAGCCGATGTGTCGCGGTCCGGCAGTCGAGCAGTTGTTTCTCGGTCAATATGCAGATGCGCTGAACCTCCGACACCATCTGCATATTGATGCCTTTATCGGGGCAGCGTCGGGTGGTGGTGAGGCAGTGCCCCTGTTGCAGGGTGGTGACAATCAGCGCATCGTTGGCCAGGCTGACTTCCACGGCATCCATTCCCAGCGCCAGACCGATACGTCGGGTCAAAGTTTCAATGAGTGCGCTTTCTGCGCCGTGCTGCATCAGCAACTGACCGGTCTGGATGACCAGTCGGGAAACCTGCCGCTGTGAGATCCTGTCCTGCATAACACCACCTCCCTTAGAGATGGTGTATTTTTACTTCACTTTTGGCTTAATAATATTGTCGGCTATCAATTTTTAGGTAATAAAACAAAAAAGCCTGTCCGGAGACAGGCTTTGAGGTATCCAGGGTCTTACTCTATATCCAGGGGTTCCGGGGAAAGGATGATACCGGTGGTATCGGCATAGAGATGATCTTCCGGCAGGAAGGTGACGCCACCGAAGTTGACGGGGATATCCTGCTCGCCGATCTCGCTGTCGTCGGCTCCGACCGGAATGGACGCCAGTGCCTGAATGCCGATGTCCAGCTCTTCCAGGGCATCCACCTCTCGCACACAGCCATAGCAGACAATGCCTTCCCAACCGTTTTCTGCCGCCACTTCGGCAATCTCGGCATCGATCAGGGCACGGCGCAATGAGCCGCCACCGTCGATCAGCAACACCCGACCTATCCCGCTTTCTTTAACCGCCTCCATGATAAGGCCGTTGGCCTCGAAGCATTTGATGGTGGAAACGGTGCCGCCAAAGGAGCTGCGGCCGCCAAAACTGGAGAACATGGGTTCGACCACGTCGACCATGTCAATATAGGTATCGCACAGTTCAGAAGTATTGTATTCCATGGAGTCAGCCACATCTGGAAACAAGGTGACTTCCAGTATAAAGAGGCGGGAGCGGTTTTCAATCACAATAATGTGACCGCTCCCGTTATTGGCGGGATCAGAGGATAAAACGGCTCAGATCTTCGTCTTCGACCAGGTTCTTGAGGTAGCGATCCACATAGGCTTCGTCGATCACGAAGGCCTCTCCGGATTTGTCGGACGCCTCAAAGGACAGCTCGTCCAGCAGTCGCTCCATCACGGTATGCAGGCGGCGGGCACCGATGTTCTCGGTGGTTTCGTTGACCCGCCAGGCGGCTTCCGCCAGCCGGCGAATGCCTTCCTTGGTGAACTCGACGGTGACGTTTTCGGTGGCCAGCAATGCCTTGTACTGCTCGGTAAGCGAGGCACTGGGCTCGGTGAGGATACGCTCGAAATCATCGGTGGTCAGCGAATTCAGTTCCACCCGGATCGGCAGGCGCCCCTGCAACTCGGGGATCAGGTCCGACGGCTTGGCCACCTGGAAGGCGCCGGAGGCAACGAACAGCATATGATCGGTGCGCACCATGCCGTGCTTGGTGTTGACGGTACAGCCTTCCACCAGCGGCAGCAGATCCCGTTGTACCCCTTCTCGGGACACATCCGGACCTGAGCTTTCGCCTCGCTTGCAGATCTTGTCGATTTCATCGATAAAGACGATACCCTGGTTTTCTACCGCAGCAATGGCCTGTTCCTTCAGCTCTTCCGGGTTCAGCAGCTTGGCGGCTTCTTCTTCCACCAGCAGTTTGAGCGCATCCTTGATTTTCATTTTGCGCTGCTTGCTGGTATTGCCGGACAAATTCTGGAACATACTTTGCAGCTGGTTGGTCATCTCTTCCATACCGGGAGGCGCCATGATCTCGACCCCCATCTGTGGGGCGGAGACATTGATTTCAATTTCCTTGTCGTCGAGCCGACCTTCGCGCAGCTTCTTGCGGAAAATCTGGCGGCTGTTGCTGTTGTCAGCCTTCTCTTCCTCACCCCAGGTATTGCGTGGGTTGGGCAGCAGGGCATCCAGCACCCGCTCTTCCGCGGCTTCTTCGGCCCGGTGACGGAATTTTTCCATCTGTTGCTCGCGGGTCATTTTCATGGCGATATCGGTCAGATCGCGGATGATGGTGTCGACTTCTTTGCCAACATAGCCTACTTCGGTGAATTTGGTTGCTTCCACCTTGATAAAGGGGGCATTGGCCAGCTTGGCCAGACGGCGGGCGATTTCGGTCTTGCCCACCCCGGTTGGGCCTATCATCAGGATGTTTTTGGGCGTGACTTCCTGGCGCAGTTCGGGGTTGAGCTGCATTCGCCGCCAGCGGTTACGCAGGGCGATGGCCACGGCGCGTTTGGCCTCGGACTGGCCAACAATATGACGGTCCAGCTCGTGGACGATTTCTCTTGGGGTCATTTCAGACATAATCAAATCCTGTAGTACGGGCGGGGCCGCGGGCCTGCCCGGGGCCGAATCAACGACTGTAGTCGAGCTCTTCGATGGTCTGGTTGCCGTTGGTATAGACGCAGATGTCGCCGGCGATGGTGAGCGCCTTCTCGACGATGTCTCGGGCTTCCAGCTCGGTATTTTCCAGCAGGGCACGAGCGGCCGACTGGGCGAAGGCTCCGCCGGAACCGATGGCGATCAGATCCTGTTCCGGCTGCACCACGTCGCCGTTGCCGGTGATGATAAAGGAATGTTTGTCGTCGGCCACCGCCAGCAAGGCTTCTAGCCGACGCAGCATGCGATCGGTGCGCCAGTCTTTCGCCAGGGCCACGGCGGCACGCTCGAGGTTACCCTGATGGGCCTGCAGCTTGGCTTCAAAGCGTTCCAGCAGGGTAAAGGCATCGGCGGTGCCCCCGGCAAAACCGGCCAATACCTTGCCGTTGAACAGGCGGTGTACCTTGCGGGCATTGCCTTTCATCACGGTGTTGCCCAAGGACACCTGGCCATCACCACCGATGACCACCTTGCCGTTACGGCGAACTGAAACGATTGTTGTCACTGTGAACCTCACTTGACTGTGTAGCCAGCCGGACTGGCAGAAATGTCATGAACACAGAAATGGGGACGGCAAGGGGAGAGTTCAACCCTCCCATAACCAGATAGCACAGTGGTTGACCTTGGCCCGCATCAGCTTGTGCTTGTCCTGCTCTGCCTGGCGCTTGCGTTCATAGGGGCCGAGGATCACCCGGTACCAGATGCCGTTGCTGCCCTCGGAGCGGCGCACCTGGGCCACCAGGCCCTGGAAGGCGATATGGGCCTTGAGCTGTTCGGCCTGTTCGGCGGAACGGAAGGAGCCACACTGCATCAGATAACGCTGGCTGGACTCCTCGACCTTGGGCACGTCCACCACGACCTCCTTGTTTTCCAACTGCTCGATATAGCGCCATTTTTCCACCGGGCGCTGCTCGATGGGATTGACCGGTGGCGGTGATGGGGGCGTCGTATGAGCGGCCTTGGAGGCCACGGGGGTGGCGCGGGTTGCGGCCGACCCCTTGACCAGATAGATCAGATAGCCGAGGCTGGTCGCCAGCATCAGTACCAGTATGATGGCCAGCCAGGGAGTTCTGCGCTCGGGGGCGCGGCTGCGACTGCCGGATCGGGTAGAGCGGCTGTTGCTTTTGGGCTTGCTGCGCCTGACGTAATCCCTGGCCATGGTTTACATCCGTTCCATGGTGTCGATGCCGAGCAGAGACAGGCCTTGTTCCAGCACCTTGGCGGTGGCGGCACAGAGGCGCAGGCGGCCGTCGCGGGCTTCGGCGGTGACGCCCTCCTTGTTGATCGGGCAGGCTTCGTAGAAGCTCATAAAGGCGCCGGACAGTTCATACAGATACAGACACAGCAGGTGTGGCATGCCCTTGTCGGCCACCGATTTGACGGTGTCGTTGAATTGCACCAGTTTCTGGGCCAGGGCTTCTTCGGCGGGTGCCTGGAGGCGGATGGTGCCGTCCAGCTGCTCAGGGGTGACTCCGGCCTTGCGGAAGATGGACTGTATGCGGGTGTAGGCATATTGCAGGTAGGGGGCGGTATTGCCTTCGAAAGACAGCATATTGTTCCAGTCGAAGATGTAGTCGGTGGTGCGGCTCTTGGACAGATCCGCATATTTCACCGCTCCCATGGCCACCCGCTTGACCACCAGGGCCTTGTCCTCGGCGCTGAGTCCGGTCTGCTTCTGCTCCAGCAGGGCGGCGGCGCGTTCTTCTGCTTCGTTGAGCAGGTCGACCAGCTTGATGGTGCCGCCGGAGCGGGTCTTGAACGGCCGGCCGTCCTTGCCCAGCATCATGCCGAAGGCATGGTGCTCCAGGCTGACCGCGTCGGGCAGGTAGCCGGCCTTGCGCACGATGGACCAGGCCTGCATCAGGTGCTGATGCTGACGGGAGTCGATAAAATAGAGCACCCGGTCGGCGCCCAGTTGCTCGTAACGGTACTTGGCGCAGGCGATATCGGTAGTGGTATAGAGGTAGCCACCATCCTTTTTGCGGATGATGACCCCCATGGGATCGCCGTCCTTGTTCTTGTACTCGTCCAGATAGACGACAACGGCGCCCTCGTCTTCCACCGCCAGGCCTTTCTGCTGCAGATCGGCGACGATGTCCGCCAGCATGGGGTTGTACATGCTCTCGCCCATCACGTCTGCCGGGGTCAGGGAGACGTTGAGCCGGTCGTAGACTTGCTGGTTATGTTGCAGGGTGATGTCCACCAGCTTCTGCCACATCTGCAGGCAATAGGTGTCACCGCCCTGCAGTTTGACCACGTAGCCCCGGGCCCGTTCGGCGAAGTCGGCATCCGCATCATACTGCTGCTTGGACTCGCGGTAGAACTGTTCCAGGTCGGACAGGCCGGAAGACAGCACATCCGGATTTTGCTTCTCAAGTTCTTCCAGGTGGGCGATCAGCATGCCGAACTGGGTGCCCCAGTCGCCGATGTGATTGGCGCGGATCACCTTGTGGCCGAGAAACTCCAGGGTTCGGACCACGGCGTCACCGATGATGGTGGAACGCAGGTGGCCCACGTGCATCTCCTTGGCCACGTTGGGAGCCGAGTAGTCAACCACCACCCTTTGTGGTTGCTCCGCCACCGGCACGTTGGCACGTTTGTCGGCCACCATGGCATCTATCTGGCGGGCCAGCCAGTCGCTGTCGAGGAAGAAGTTGATGAAACCCGGACCGGCCAGCTCGGTTTTCGCCACCAGCTCGGAGGCGGGCAGGTTGTCCACCAGCAACTGGGCCAGGACGCGGGGATTCTGCCCGACCGGCTTGGCCAGCAGCAGGGCCAGATTGGTGGCGAGATCTCCGTGAGCCTTGTCTTTGGTTCGGTCTACCTGGATGCGGGGCTCCAGCTCGGCGGGCAGCTTACCTTGTTGTTTCAGGGTTGAGACCGTCTGCTCAAGCAGTGCTTGAATATGTTCTTTCATTATCAGTTCACCAAAATTAAGACAAGGTCGGAGATAACCGGGGGGAGAAATTCTACTCATAACGGTCGCAGAAAACTACCGTCAGGGCACCAACGCGGGCTCCGATTGAAAGCCGGGGCGGCAAAAGCGGGTCTTTATGACTACTTATTAAGGTTATTAAGGGGGGAGGACGGCATATGAAACTGGCACTTTTACCGCTGACCCTCCATCTCATGCCCGGCGGCAAGTTGCCCTTGCGCATCTTCGAGCCCAGGTATATCAGAATGGTCAGCGAAGCGAGCCGCAGCGGCTCGGGGTTTGGCATCGGCATGCTGGACGAACTCGATGAGGGCGGTGGCAGCGACTTGTTCATGCTGGGTACCCGGGTACAGACCATCGACTTCTATACCCTGGAAGATGGCCTGTTGGGCATTACCGTCGAAGCGTCGGAGCGCTTTTGTATCCGCCAGCTCGAGCGAGAGCAGGATGGCTTGCTGCAGGCCGAGGTCGAGTTGCTCGATAACTGGCAGTCCTGCACCCTGTCGCCCTTCGAGCAGGTGTTGTCCGACAAGTTGCAGGAGGTGTTCGAGGAATATCCGGAGCTGGCCGAGCTGCACCCGGCCCCCCGCTGGCGGGATGCGGCCTGGGTTACCCAGCGCTGGCTGGAAGTACTGCCGATAAAAAGCCAGATGGCCCAGTTGCTGATGGCGGAAGACAGTTGCCGCCGGGCTCTGGCTTTCCTGATGTCGATGCTCAAGCCGGAGCCCCAGGCGGGCAGCCGCCATTGAGCCTCACCATACCTCGACCGGATCGATATCCAGCGACCAGCGTACCTTGCGGGCGGCGGGTAATGGCTCTATCAGGGCCAGGGCCTGTCGGCAGGTACTGGCCAGCTCGCGGCGGCTGGATGCCTGCAGCAACAGCTGGTAGCGATACTGGCCGGCCTTGCGTTCCATCTGCGCACTCATGGGCCCGACGCAGAGCACTGCCGGCGGCAGGCCGGGGGACAGCAGCCCGGCCAGTTGCTGCAGAAAGTCCTGGCAATAGTGGGCTTGGGTGGCCTGTACGCGGAACAAGGCCTGAAAGCTGAAGGGCGGCAAACGAGCCGCCTGTCGTTCTTGCAGTGCGCCCCGGGCAAAATGTTGATATCCCTGATTGGCCAGATCCTGGAGCAGGGCATGGTCCGGATGGTGGGTTTGCAGCACGACGCGTCCCGGCTTGCTGGCTCGCCCGGCCCGACCCGCCACCTGGGTATAAAGCTGGGCAAAGCGCTCGGTGGCACGAAAATCACTGGCAAAGAGCGCACCGTCCACATCCAGCATGGCCACCAGGGTGACATCGGGGAAGTGATGCCCCTTGGCCAGCATTTGGGTACCGATCAGGATCTGGTATTTGCCGGCCCGGATCCCCTCCAGATGTTGCTGAAAGCTGCCCTTGCGGCGGGTATTGTCCCGATCGATGCGGATGGTGGCATACTGGGGAAAGAGACCGGCCAGGGCCTGCTCGACCTGCTCGGTGCCGAGGCCGGTACCCAGCAACTGGTTACTGCCACAGTGCGGACACCGGGGAGGGAGCGGGCGCTGGTGGTCGCAGTGATGGCAATGCAGGCGGCCTTTGTGCTTGTGCCAGGTGTAGTGCGCGTCACAGCGTTCGCAGTCGGCCAGCCAGCCGCAGTCGTGACATAGTAATGCCGGCGCATAACCCCGGCGGTTCAGAAACAGCATCACCTGATTACCGTCGGCCAGTTCCTGGGTCATCAGCTGTATCAGTTGCGGTGACAGACCCGCGTGCAGCTGTACGTGCTTGCTGTCCAGCAACTGATGCTGGGCGACGGTGGCCGCACCGGGCCGCTGGTTCAGGGTCAGCCGCCGGTATTTGCCGGCGGCGGCATTGTGCAGGCTTTCGAAACTGGGGGTGGCCGAACCGAGGATAATGGGAATGTTCAGTTGTTGCGCCCGCAGCAATGCCATATCCCTGGCGTGATAACGAAAACCATCCTGCTGTTTGAATGAGGTGTCGTGTTCTTCGTCGATAATGATCAGCCCCAGCCGCTGGAACGGGGTCAACAGGGCGGATCGGGTCCCGATGACGACGGCGGTGCTGCCGTCCTGACAGGCAAGCCAGGCATCCAGTCGCTCTCGTTCGCTCATGCCGGAGTGCAGGGTACTGACCGGCACCCGGAACCGGCGCTGAAAACGCGCTATGGTCTGCGGCGTCAGGCCGATTTCCGGTACCAGTACCAGCACCTGGTTGCCGGCTTGCAATACCGGCTCCATGGCCTGCAGGTAGACCTCGGTTTTGCCGGAGCCGGTGATCCCCTCCAGTAAAAAGGGAGTGAAGCCCTCGGCCTGGTGAAGCAGGCTGACCGCCAGGGCCTGCTCGGTTTCGAGCCGGGGTTTGTCCTCTTGGGCAATATCCATCAGGGCACGCCAGTCGATGTGGTCGGGCAACTGTTCTTTTTTCTCGATCAACTGTTTTCTGGCCATCGCCAGCAGGACGGCGCCGCTGATGCCTCTGGCGTCCAGTTCGCCGGCAGTCAAGGGGCCTTGCCGCAACAGCATCAGGGCCTGCTGTTGCTTGATGGCCTGGGCGGAGACTTCGGTGTTCGGGTCGCGCAGATGCCAGTAGTCCATACTGCGGTAGCTGGCGGCCTCTCCCTTGCGCAGCAGCGTCGGCAAGGCCTGGAAGTACACTTCGCCGGGCGCATGCAGATAATATCGGGCGGCCCATGCCAGCAGGTGCAGTTCGGCTTCGGCGAGGATCGGGCGCCTGTCCAGCACCGCGGTGACGGTTTTGAGCCTGTCGGGGGCGATATCCGAGTGTTCGGGGTGGGCGAGTACCAGTGCCACCAGAGTTCGGTTGCCGAATGGAACTGTCACTCGGCACCCTTTGGCTGGTAAGGGCAGGGTACAGAGATAATCGAATTCCCGCCGTAATGGAACGGGTAAAACGACCCTGAGCAAGCCGTGCTGTGCCGGTATCGACATTGGTGATTTTTCCCCCGTTTACCCTTGCCTGCAAAAAAGCGATCCTATATTATTCGCACCCTTCACAAAACGTGTATCACTCGTGTGGTGTCTGGCTCAGGATCAGATAGCGACACGGCCTACAGACAGAGGTTGTCCATGAAACAAGGTATCCATCCGGAATACAAAGAAATTATTGCCAAATGTTCTTGCGGTAACGAGATCAAGACCCGTTCTACCCTGGGCCATGATCTGAACCTGGACGTTTGCTCCGCTTGCCACCCCTTCTACACCGGCAAGCAGAAAATCGTTGACACCGGCGGCCGTGTTGATCGTTTCAACAAGCGTTTCGGCGCGCTGGCCAGCAAAAAATAAGCGATACTTTCGCAGTAGAGGCGCCTCAGGGCGCCTTTTTTGTCTCTGCCATTCTTGCGCCCTGCTCCTTTCCTTCCCATGGTTATAGCCATATGCCAGCGAGGATATGGTCATGAACGGGTGGAAGTATGTTATTGCACTGGTGCTGTGGCCATGGGTTGCGGCGGCAGAATGCCCCCGACTTCAGGAAGAGGAAAAAGCAAAACTTCGGCATGTGGTAGATGGTGATACTGTTGTTTTGCTTTATGGCGGGATTATTCGCTTTATAGGTATAGATACTCCAGAATTCAATAAAAACAACGAGCTGCCGGTGGAGGCCGGTGCCGAAACGGCGCGGCAGTGGCTTGTAAATAAAATTGTAAAACAGGGTCATTTGAAACTGGTTTTTGGGGTGAAAAGACGTGATGATTATGGCCGCTGGCTGGCCCACCCACTCACATCCGAGGGTGAACTGCTGGTGACACAGATGCTGGCCCAGGGGCTGGGTCAGCTGATGCTGCTCCCGCCCAATGATGAATACTGGCCCTGCTTGCTGGCGGTGGAGCAGCGGGCCCGGCGGGCTCGCGTGGGTATCTGGTCTGCAGCGCTTGTGGCAGCGCCGTCCGTGAGCGGATGGCAGATGTTCTCCACGTCGGTGGTCCGGGGATATACGGGTACAGGAAGACCCGAACTCCTTCTTGTGGGAAGCCTCAGAGTCACGGCAGGCAAGCAACTTCCGTCCGCCGCTCGTAACAGGCTGATGGCTTTCAAGCCGGGCGATCGACTGTTCGTGCGGGGGTGGGTTCGATCCGCAGAAAAGGGCTGGCAACTTTGGTTAAATCATTCCTGGCAGTTTTACCAGGAAAAATTCATTGATTGTGCTGGGCAATGTTGAACAAGACGACTACTATCACATTGTACAAACATTGTGGTAAACTTGTTCACACTTAACTGGCACAAATGTCAACAATCGCATCAGGGTAATCGCAGAATGACCGACTTTCGTCAACAAGCGCTCGACTATCATGCCTTCCCCAAGCCGGGCAAGATCTCCGTCGAAATCAGTAAACCGGCAGAAACCGCCAAAGATCTCGCCCTTGCCTACAGCCCGGGCGTGGCCGAGCCGGTACGTGAAATTGCCGCCGATCCCGAAAACGCCTACAAATATACTGCCAAAGGCAACTTGGTGGCGGTGATCAGTAACGGTACCGCCATCCTCGGTCTGGGTAACCTGGGTCCGCTGGCTTCCAAACCGGTAATGGAAGGCAAGGCGTTGTTGTTCAAACGTTTCGCCAACCTCGATTCCATCGACATCGAGGTGAAGCACCGTACTACCGAAGAATTCATCCAGACCGTGGCGGCCATTGCCGATACCTTCGGCGGCATCAACCTGGAAGATATCAAGGCGCCCGAGTGCTTCGAGATCGAAAAAGCACTGATCGAGCGTTGTAACGTGCCGGTGTTCCATGACGACCAGCACGGTACCGCCATCGTCACCGCCGCCGGCATGCTCAATGCGCTGGAAATCCAGGGCAAGGACATCGCCGACTCCCGCATTGTGTGCATGGGCGCCGGTGCCGCCGCGGTGGCTTGTATGGAACTGCTGATCAAGTGCGGTGCCCAGCGCGAGAACATCTACATGCTGGACCGCAAGGGCGTGATCCACACCCGTCGCGATGATCTGAACGAATACAAGGAACTGTTTGCCAATAATACCGACAAACGCACCCTGGAAGATGTGATTACCGACGCCGACGTATTCGTGGGCGTGTCTGGTCCGGACGTACTGCCGGCTGAAGCCGTGGCCATGATGGCGGAAAACCCGGTCATCTTCGCCTGCTCCAACCCGGATCCGGAAATCAAGCCCGAACTGGCTCATTCCGTGCGCCAGGATCTGGTGATGGGTACCGGTCGCTCCGACTACCCCAACCAGGTTAACAACGTGCTGTGTTTCCCTTTCATCTTCCGCGGCGCCCTGGATGTACGTGCGTCCCGCATCAACGACGAGATGAAAGTGGCGGCCGTGGAAGCCATCCGCAGCCTGGCTAAGGAGCCGGTGCCTCAGGAAGTGCTGGCAGCTGCCGGTGTCGACGCGCTGGAGTTTGGCAAGCACTATGTGATCCCCAAGCCGATGGATCCGCGTCTGCTACCCCGCGTGGCCCGCGCTGTAGCGGTAGCGGCGGTCGAGTCCGGCGTGGCCGGCATCGCGCTGCCGGAAAACTACATGCTGGACTGAGCCCGTATCCGGTAAGAGAAAGGGGAGCCTCGGCTCCCCTTTTTGCTGTTCAGGATCCTAACGCTTAGTGAGGTAGATCCCGGCTTCCATATGGTGGGTATAGGGGAACTGGTCGAATAGGGCGAAACGGCTGACTTGGTGGGTCCGGGTCAGGATATCCAGGTTTTGCTGCAGAGTGTCCGGGTTGCAGGAGATATAGACGATATGGTCGTATTCCTGCACCAGGCGCACCGTGTCGTCATCCAGTCCGGCCCGGGGCGGATCCACCAGTATGGTGTTGCAGTCGTAGCTTTGCAGGTCGATGCCCTGCAGACGGCGAAACTCGCGGACGCCGCGCATGGCCTGAGTGAACTCCTCCGCCGACATCCGCAGGATGGTGACGTTGTCTATGCCGTTGGTGGCAATGTTGTACTGGGCCGACTTGACCGAGGAACTTGAGATCTCGGTGGCCAGTACCCGGCGGAAGTTGTCCGCCAGGGCCAGAGAGAAGTTGCCGTTGCCGCAATAGAGCTCGAGCAGGTCGCCCGCGGCGCCTCGGGTGACGTCCAACGCCCAGCCCAGCATCTGTTCGTTCATGTGGCCGTTGGGCTGGGTGAAACTGTTCTCCACCTGCTGGTAGACCAGCTCGCGACCCGCGACCTGCAGTTTTTCCACCACGTAATCACGCTCGACCACCCACTTCTGTTTCTTGGCCCGGCCGATGATGTCGGCCACGATGCCCTGTTCCCGTAGCAGTGCCCGCAATGACAGTGCGGCCTCATGCCAGTCCGCTTCCAACTGGCGGTGGTAGAGCAGGCTGATGATCAGTTCCCCGCTCAGGGAAGAGAGAAAGTCGACCTGGAACAGCTTGCGGCGTAGCACCGGCGAGGGGCGCAGAGCGTCCAGTAGCAACGGCATGGCCTGGTTGATAAGGAGGGAGGCCGCGGGAAACTGGTTGACCCGGTACTTCTGCTTGGTGGCCTGATCGAACATGATGTAGTAAAGATCGTCCCCCTGATGCCACACTCGGAATTCGGCCCGCATCCGGTAATGTTCCGGCTGGGAGGCGAAGACTTCCAGCTCCGGGGGGACAAAGCCGGCAAACTGACGGCGCAGGCGCTCGGCTTTTTCCGCCAGTTGGTGCGCGTATTGGGTGGTATCGAGGTGGGTCATGGTTGGGCTCCTGTACAGCGAGCCGCCGATTCTAAGGACTCTGGATGATTTGTCCAGTTTGTAGGCAGCGAGATATGAACTATAAAAAACCCAAAGACAGGCGTGAGTGGTGTTACCCCTTTATCTACGAACAACAGCCCCTGTGTGACTATGAGATTGCCACCGACGAGCTCTGTTCTCGGGTCGGGCTGGTCTTGGCGTTATTGCCGGAAGCGTTGGCCAGGGTGGAGGCAGACCTGGATTGGTTGCAACCTCGCATCTATCACCTGAACGGTTCGGTGCGGGGTCGTAACGGGATTTTTGAAACCGACCTCGACGGGTTGAAAGAGCGATACGACTGGTATCGCGAACAGGTCGCCGACCGGGTTAGCGGCTTTGTTCTGCCGAGGGGGTCCCGGTTGGTAGCAGAATTGCACCTGTGCCGCTGCGGTGCCAAAAAGGTGGTACGTCATCTGGTGCAGCTGGAGCAGGCGGGGCTCGGCTATGAGAACACTTTGCCGCGCTTTGCCAATCTGTTGGCTAATTTCTTCTTTGTGCTCACCGTCTTTATCAAACAGGAGCAGGGGGAAGAGGAGGTGCCCTATATCAGCATTAACTACTGATTAGCCATCCAGCTTTCTCGACGGCTGTTTTTGATATACAGCCAGCTGCTCATTTCCTATAATGCCCCCGCTTTGGTGCCGACAGGCGTAAACGGGAATCCGGTGAGAATCCGGAGCTGGCGCGCAGCGGTAAGAAGGAACGAAAGCGACAAGGAGCATTCCAGGTACTGCCGTAAGGTGGGAAGCCGTCGCTTAGGTGGATGTAAGCATCCGAGCCTTGAAGCCCGAATACCTGCCAAAGATACCATCAGGAAGGGCCTGGTGGCTGATGCTACGCGTTCTAGGGAAGCACAAGATGTCTAAACAATGGCTGGCAGCCGCGTTGTTGCCGTGGGCGGCTTTTGCCCAGAATTCCTCCGATACCACCGATATCACCATCTACAACCGGGTCAAGCAACCCGCCACTACCGTGCTGGCGCCCGTCGAAGTCATTACCAAAGCCGAGATTGAGCGGCGCCAGCCCAAATCCGTCAATGAATTGCTGACAGTGTTGCCTGGCGTGCAGATGGGAAGCAGTGGTGGACTGGGCCAGCAAACCAGCCTGTTTATCCGGGGGACCAACTCCGATCAATCCTTGGTGCTGATCAATGGCCGTCCCTTGGCGTCCATGGTGGCCGGCTCGCCGGATCTGAGCCAGATACCGGTTGCGAGCATAGAGCGGGTAGAGTATATCCGGGGACCGAGGGCGGTTGCCTATGGTGCCAACGCCATCGGTGGCGTGATCAACATCATTACCACTACGGATGTGGATATCGCCAAGATTAGCCTGACCGGCGGCAGCCATGACTATGTCGGCACCGATCTGAGTATCAACCAATGGGTCAGCGAGCAGACCCGGGTGCAACTGGGAACCGGTTACCAACGGACTCGGGGATACGATATTCAGCCTGATAATGACGAGCCCGATCGGGATGGCTTTCACAGTCGTTACGCCCGCCTCGGGCTGGAGCACGAACTAAACCGGGAGTGGAGTCTGTTCCTGGGGGCCAACGGCTGGGACAACCAGACCCGTTACGACGGAGCCTGGGGGGATATCAGTCAAAACCAGAGTTACCAGCTCGATGGTGGTGTGCAATATCAGCGTGAAGGCTGGCTGAGCCGCCTGGATGCCAGCTATGGAGAGAGCGAGCTTCGGAGTTGGAAAGAATCCCAGGGTAAGGAAACCAGCGAGCCGCTGAATACCGCCATCCATAAACTGAGCTGGCTGAATCAACTGAGAGCCAATGAGCACAGCATTTTCACCGCCGGGATCGACTGGCAGAACGAACGCATCAAGAGTAAGTCTCGTTCTTTTGGCAATGCTTTTAACGCCCCGGATCGGGACAACCTGGGCCTTTTTGCTTCTGCCTACTGGCAACTGGCTCCCTTCTCCTTTGAGCTGGCGGGTCGTACCGACGATAACGAACAGTTTGGACGGCATAATACCTGGCAGGCCACTACCGCACTTGAGCTGCCGGCCAGCCACAGGGCAACCCTGAGTTACGGCACCGCCTTCCGGGCCCCCAGTTTCGCCCAGTTGTACTGGCCCGGTTTCGAAGCGCCCAAGCTGCAACCGGAAGAAGCGGAAAACTGGGAACTGGGTTTTGCTGGC